>JAFXGX010000037.1 GCA_017536695.1 Bacteroidaceae bacterium
TGTGGCAATGTCGCACCGTGCACAGCATTTCCCTGCACAGCTCTCGGGCGGACAGCAGCAGCGTGTGGCAATAGCACGTGCGGTAATCTCGCGTCCGCAGATAATACTTGCCGATGAGCCTACGGGTAACCTCGACTCCAAGCACGGCAAGGAAGTCATGGAACTTCTGAAGGAACTGCACAACGAGGGAACAACCATCATCATGGTGACACACTCGCAGCATGACGCGAACTATGCCGACAGAGTGGTTAACCTCTTCGACGGTGAGATTGTATCCGAGGTTGAGATGTAAATTGTATAGCAGTTGTCCCTATAAACTATTTGGTTGATGTCATATTGAAGAAATAGAATGACAAATACGTGAAGAAAAGAAGTCGCGGGGCAACTGGTATATTATCTTCAAAAGGAATTATAATTTAAGAACCGTCTATGGAACTGTTGATATTGAATTTCAAGCAGGCTTTGCAATACCTCAAAGGGCACAAGGTGCAGACTCTTGTGGTGGTCGGCATTGTGTCTGTGGCGCTGACAGCCCTGACGCTGTCGGGGTATATCCTTTGGTACCAGACACACAAGGAGAGTCATCTTCCACAGTATCGCGATATTTACAGGGTGCAGGTAGCTAACCCTTCGGGTTGGTTGCCATATAGCTATTTTGTCAATGACAGTATCACGTGCGACATACGCGACAGGGTGCCGGGCGAAGCAAAGGTCGGCACAATGATATATATAAGTGCAGGCCTTAAAGGAGCGAACGACACCATTGTGAAAAACGTTACTTACGGGGTGAATGACGGCTATTTCGATGTCATGCGGCATGATTTCATTTCAGGAAGGCCGGCACGTAAAAGCTATGAGATAGTTCTTACCGAGCCTTTGGCACGTTTGCTTTATGGCAATGCCGATGCGGTGGGTAAGATGCTCGAGGTTGCCACTGTAAACAAGGATGTATATACGGTAAGCGGTGTGATGCGTGTGGATGATGAGAGTGACTTTGAAAAGAGGATAGGTGCCCTTGTGTATCACGACATTGTACCCGTTGAGGCTAATGGAGTCTGTTATGCACCGGCAAGTGCCGAGATTTTCATACGTACCGACAATCCCGATGAAGTACAGAAGACACTTGACGGGACATTGCAGCGTTTCTCGACATCTGAATACAACAACGACTATACAGCGATGAAGCTTGTCCCGCACCGCTTGGCAGGACTACTGCGCGAATATGGTTCGTTTTGGGAAGCCGCGTTCTATCCCACGGTTTTCATGCTTCTCTCCTCGTTGTTGCTTGTGTCAGCTCTCTTCTGCTACCTGGTACTGATGAACATGGCAACAGCGAGCCGGTGGACTGACTATCGTCTGCGCTTATGTCTGGGAGGCGGAAAAAAGGACACGATGCGACGCATATCCGCTGAGGCCATTCTGGTATTCTCGGCCATTGGTGTCGTGACATTCATGTTGGTGGTATGGCTTTTCCCGATGTATCTTCAGGATATGGATATACCGGTGTCGGGTGCATTGCTGCTCTTTGCATGTCTCTATGCGGGGCTGCTGCTCTTTGTCTTGCTCATGTGCTGTGTCCCGGTTGCATTGCAGGAACGCAACTATCGCAACTCCTTGACCGGTGCTCCGCAGGGCAAGCTCTCACGGCTTCGCTATCCGTTGATAGTGGGGCAGATAACAGTGAGCGTCCTTCTGCTGTTCCTCGTGTGGCAAGGCGGTCGACAGACGGCTTTCCTTTGCGGTGATGCTCTCGGTATGGATATCGGGAATGTATACAGGATTGCGAAGAAAGCGAATACATCCCACGCCATATACACACAGGAGATAGCCCGGGAGATAGCAAATTCATCATCTGCCATTGAATCGTGCGTGTTCAATCACCCGCTCTTCAACAGGAACGCTACAATTCAGTATGGTGTAGAAGGGTTCGAACGGGGTGTAACATGTATAAAACTGAGCAATGCCACAATGCAACTCTTCGGCATGCAGCCCAAATTGTTCAAACCCTCTTCGGAACCTTTCGAGTGGGGAGGCAATCAGGTACTGCTCAGCAGCAATGCTGCAGAGTTCTATGGCGTAAATGCCGAGAATCCTTATATCAGGATGCCCAGGGAAATGGAGGTGGTTGGTACTCTTGACTTATGTACGCGCAACCTGCTTAAAGAACCCGAATTGATGGCATATCTGCCTGATATGGATGATGATATGGGCAGTGAGATTTACTTCCGCATCAGGCCCGGAAAGGAAAAGGAGGGTGTTGCTGCTGTTGAAGAGGTCTATCGCAAGCGTGGGTTCGGTAATCTGCTGGACAACGGTGACATAGGGGTAGAACCCTTTGGCGAGATGATTGCCCAATCATACAAGACCGAACGGCATTATCTGAAGTTCTATTCCATGCTCTCTGTGGCCGGAATATGTATTGCAGTGTTCGGGTTGCTTGTACTTATTGCCAACGACCTACAGAGTCAGCGTCGAGCATTGGCGGTGAGACGTATATTCGGTGCCAAGTTCAAGGTCTGTTTCCTGAACATGTTGAAAACCTACATGGCTGTGATGCTCATAGGCAGCACTATAGCACTCTGTTTAGGTTATTGGCTGATGGATATGTGGCTTTCGATGTACAAGATGCATATTTCGCTCGGGTGGCTGCAGGCTGCGGTCATTGTGTCGGCGATGGCTTTGGTAGTTACGTTGCTTGTCTTCAGCAAGGTGCGCAGCTGCTTCAAGGAACAACCGTCACGGGTAATAGCCAGTTGATTTTATAAGAAATTCAAGAAGCTTCTATAAGAAAAACTTATTTTAGAAATTTAAACAGCTTCTAAGAATTTTATAAAAACAAACAGCCGGGTTGGTGGTTCTCCCGGCTGCAGGGTACGCTGCATGCAATGTTCCTCAACTCTTGTCGCAAAGGTGCATAAACGTAGGTATTGAATAAGGAATAATATGCATGTAGTGTGCCATTTTTATAAATCGCGAACTTGTCATTCCGAACCTTGCGTGAGGAATCTCTGTTTTTTGCGGTTCTTGAGATTTCTAATCGCTTTGGGGCGGACACTTTGGTAGCGCCCCTACAGTCGGGACAAATACGCCAGGCATCTTGTCAATTCTTGTAAATCCAAAGGAGCCGTGTCAAAAATTGCATTTTGACACGGCTCCTTTAGGTGTATTATTTCGAGGATTTTACTTCTCGTTCTTCTGCTCAAGACCGTAGTTGTACTTCTTGTCGGCCTTCAGCAGCAGCAATGAGATAATCACTGCTATTACACCGAATCCGGCGAAGATTGCCATTGGAAGAGTGTAGTCTGTCGTGCCGTTCGAGGTGCAGCTCTGGATGACGTTACCGATGAGTACAGGAACCATTGACAGGCCGATGTTCTGTATGTAGAATATGATGGCGTATGCCGAGCCCAGCTGCTTCATCGGGATAATCTTGGGCACTGATGGCCACATTGCCGATGGAACAAGTGAGAATGCGATACCGAGCAGTATCATCACAATAACAGCGAACCACCAGATGTTCATCACGGGCAGCGCAAACAATACATGTACAATTGTAAGCAGTGTAGAGCCTATGAGCATGAGGGTAGCACCCTTACCCATCTTGTCGTACATTGAACCGAACAGCGGTGTCAGCAGTATTGTACCGAAAGGCAAAAGGCCGGGAATCATACCTGCAACGCCGGGGCTTACATTGTACTTGATAATCATCAGGTTGGTCGCGAATTTCAGGAACGGGAACACTGCTGAATAGAACATAAGGCAAAGCAGCGTAATCAACCAGAATCCCTTGTTGCAGAATATGAGCTTCAGGTCGCTCATCTTGAACTGCTCCTCCTCGCTCTCTGTAACTCCCTCTGCTGTTGTTGCCGATGCATCAAGCTTCTTGTCCATTACGCAGTATACGATGTATGAGAGCATACCTATGCACAAAGCCGATGCACCTATCATCACGGGTGCAGATACAATGCCGAAGTACTGTGCAACGGGCAGTGCTAAGAAGAGCGCACATGCTGTACCCACACGTGCAAGGGCTACCTGCAATCCCATTGCAAGGGCAAGTTCGTGGCCTGTAAACCACTTTGCGATGACCTTTGTTACGGTAATACCTGCAATCTCGCAACCCATGCCGTAGATTGCAAAGCCGAGGCAGGCCACTGCAACCTGTGTCGGGAGGCCGACAATCTCGCCGGTAAATGTGCTGTTCACTGCATACCACTTGATTGCCGCGCCGGCGAACATGAGCGCTGTACTCATGAGACCTGTAAAGCGTACGCCCATCTTGTCAAGGATGATACCTCCGAAGAAGAGCATGAGCAGGAACACGTTGATATATCCGTATGCACCAGAGAATACTCCGTAGTCATCGCTTCCCCAACCAAGGCCGTTGATGGTTGAATCAACCTTGACGGTCTCCTCATTGCCGGCGTTGTTGATTGTGTACTCGTTGCCTACTGTAATCTCATCTTCCGAAGCAATCTCTACGGTGCTTACCTTCATCAGCGAGTCGGCCGAGAGGTATGTGCCATTGTCAAAGTATACGAGCTTACCCTTTGTGGTTAGGGGTGCTTCGAGCGGGCCCATCACGTCGGTGAAGAAATAGGCCATCATCATTGTGAACGAAACGATAATGAGCGCACTCCAACGTGCGGCCTTTGAGTCGTTCAGTCTTTTCTGGATTTTTTGTGTTGTTGTCATAGTATTTTTGATTGTTGTTTGTTTTTAATTAAGGGCTAAAAGGGCAAAAGGGGCGAAAAGGCGTTGGTTGAGATTCTTCGCTGCGCTCAGAATGACAAAACTTTAGTTTTGTTATCGGCGAGTTCATTAGCGGTTGGTCGCACGCTGCATGGGTTAAACTCATGCCGTGCGGGCCGCTACTGCAAGGCTTATCGAATTATTCTTTAAGCCATTTGTCGAGCCATGCGAAGAACGTGCGCTGCCACAGGATACCGTTCTGTGGTTTCAGAACCCAGTGGTTCTCATCCGGGAACAGCAACAGCTGCGCCGGTATACCTTTCAGGCGTGCCGCGTTGAATGCTGCCATTGACTGCGATGAAAGGATGCGGTAGTCGCGGTCACCATGGATAAGGAGTATCGGTGTGTCCCACTTGTCAACGAACTTGTGCGGAGAGTTGGCGTATGAGCGCTTTACCTCCTCGGTCTGCTCGTATGGTGCGCCGCCGAGGTCCCAGTTGGGGAACCAGCTCTCCTCGGTCTCGTAGTACTGCTGCTCCATGTTGAAGAAACCGTCATGTGCAATGAATGCCTTGAAACGCTTCTCGTGATGTCCGGCAAGCCACATTGATGAGTAACCTCCAAAGCTTGCACCCACGCAGCCCAGACGGTCGGTGTCGACATATGGCTCCTTGGCGATGTCATCGATTGCTGTAAGTAGGTCGCTCATGCAGTTGCCGCCGTAGTTGGTACTGATCTCCCAGTTCCATGCGTGTCCGAAACCGGGAAGGCCGCGACGGTTAGGAGCGATGATGATATATCCGTTGGCAGCCATTATCTGGAAGTTCCAGCGGTAGCTCCAGAACTGGCTCACAGGCGACTGGGGACCACCCTCGCAGAAGAGCAGGGTGGGGTACTTCTTCGCCGGGTCGAAATGTGGCGGGTAGATGACCCATGAATGGAGGTCCTTGCCGTCGACGCTCTTGCACCAGCGTGCCTCGACCTTGCCTATTGCAATCTGGTCAAGGATGTGCTTGTTCTCCTGGGTAAGCTGCTTGACCTCGGCACCGGCCTTCGCCTCCATTGCATATATGTCGGCAGGGGCGCTCATCGATACGCGTGTCATGATGAGGCTGTTATCGCCAAGCATGGCAACCGAGTTGTAGTCGTGCATGCCTTCGGTCATCTTTGTGAGTTTGCTCTCGGTGGTTATGTTGTACACCTGTGTGGTGCCGTGCCATGTGCCTGTGAAGTAGAGGCTCTTGCTGTCGGGTGCCCAGCAGTAGCTGTCCACGTTGCTGTCAAAGATAGCCTCCTTCTCGCCGTTGGGCTTTTCTGTAATATACTTGCGCTCGCCAGTGGCAAGGTCCATCACGCAAAGACGGTTGAGGTCGCTCTCGTAACCGTCATGCTCCATGCTGAGCCATGCAATCATAGTGCCGTCGGGCGAGAACTGCGGTGCAGTGTCGTAACCGTAGTTAGAGCGTGCCGCATCGGGCTTGCACAGGTTCTCTGTGTTGCCACTTTCAAGGTCGTAGAGATAAATGTCGGTGTCGGTACTTACGGTGTAGTCGCGGCCGCTCTTCTTGTTGCATGAGTATGCAATCTTCTTGCTGTCGTTGCTCCATGCGAGTTGCTCGGCACCACCGAACGGACGGTTAGGGCAGTCGTATACAGTGCCCTCGAGCAGGTCTTTGCCCTCATCGATGCTGTTGCCGTCGAAGTTCGCGAGGAACGGGTGGGGTGCATCGTTAAGCCACTCGTCCCAATGCTTGTACATGAGGTCATCCACTACAAAGCCATTTGCCTCGGGAAGGTCGGGATATATGTCCGCTGTCGTGGGCTTTATTTTGATACGTTTGATAAGTATTACTTTTGTCTCATCGGGCGAGAAGAGGAAACCTTCGATGTCTGTCGCATCGTTGGTCAGCTGCTTGCGGCCTGTGCCGTCGGGGTTCATCTCCCACAGCTGGCTGCTGCCTCCCTCGTTCGAGAGGAATGCTATCTTGCTGCCGCCTTTTATCCATGTGGCGCTGCTCTCGTTTGCCGCTGTTGTGGTAAGCAGGCTCTTGTTGCCGCCGTCAGCATCCATCCTGTTTAGGGTGTGGTGGCTCTTGTTCTGCTCCACGCTGTAGTAGCTTACACCATATATAATAGTCTGCGCATCGGGCGATACGCTTACCTCGCCTATTCTTCCCATTGCCCAAAGGGCTTCTGGCGTCATCAGTCCACCCTCAATCTTGATGTCCGATTTGCCTATAATAGCACTCGGTTCCTGCTGCGGAGCGTTATCCCCCGCGCAGCCGGTCAATGCCGTGCCGGTTATTGCCATTGCTGCCATAATTGCTGAAATTCTTTTCATATTATCTTCTTGATTTGGTTTGTCGCTTCAGTGTTGTTGTTTTGTTGCATAAATATACATACTTGAGCATTCTATGCAGTATTGTTGCAAATTTACTCATAAATATGTTTATGTGCAATAAATAATTATTAAAATGTAATCGTTAAAACAGTAAAGAATTGTAAGGCAGCGCAGGGCTCTTCATGTTTTGTTCAATACAGAGCATGACGGGATGGGTTGATATATGTTTCTCTTTTGGAAAATGGTGGATTTTTGATGCGGATGCCTTGGATAATGACAATTTTGTAACTCATTTACAAAAAAACAGATAAAATTTTCAAAATGTTTGCAAATAATAAATAAAATGTAGTACCTTTGCAACTGATTTGATGAAAGAGGTTTGCCGAAACGCTAAAAAGGGAGTAGGCATTAATTAAATATTTAATGTTGTTATGAAGAAATTTATGTGTTTGGCTGTTGTTGCTCTCGCAATGGTATCTTGCGGCGCAAAGCAGGCTGAGGCTGAGGCTCCAAAGTGTAATGAGTGCCCTATCGATTCAATTGCTACTGAGGTAGTTCCTGCTGCTGCTACTGAGGTTCTTCCTGCTGCAGCTCCTTCTGAGGAGAACGGTGGCAAGGTTGCTACAGAGGTTATCCCTGCAGAGCCTGCTAACTAATTGTATCTTTACGGTACATTCAATCTCTTTGCCTTAGGGCAAGAGATTGCTTTAAACAAGCGGATTAGTTTACCTAAGAGGTAAATTTGAATAATGACAAATCGGCTGTCGGCTGGTTTGTTATTATTTTTTTCATACATTTCGTTTTAAACCGTACCTGAATTCCTGGGCTCAGTAGCAAAAAGGTGTGGGTTGACAAAATATTTGCGGTTGTAATGAAAAAGAGATCCATTGATAATGCTGTCTTGCCGTAACCCACGCGGCACAAACTTTGTCTGTTCTTCGCGTGACCATTTACTGCCAGCATTATCTATACCTGCGGCATTCGTCTCTACGCTCTGTCGGAATGACAATTGCGCAATGACAAGCAGAGGTAATCTCTTTAAACGGCACCGTTAGAATTCCACAGTTTGAACAACCGTTCAGGCATCGAAACAGGATAAAAGCAGTTTGAGCAGTGCTAAAGATTAGCAAAAGTAATCCGTCGCTGAAAGCGAAACGGCACCGTTAAAAAATCCAATGCAAGGCCGTTTGTTTGCAGGCCATTGTGCGAGGCATGTTTGAAGATTAGCGCGGGTATAAATTATTTTCAATATAGCCGCGCTAATCAAGGTCCGCAGCACCCTGCAAACAAACGAA
>JAFXGX010000038.1 GCA_017536695.1 Bacteroidaceae bacterium
GCGTATAGCTTTGCTAATTTTTCACCTTCTTGCTCATACTCTGCCCATAAGGTACTATCAGCTTTAATATACTCTTGTTCACGCTTTGCATCATGCAACTCGGGAGTGCATTGAACGAATGCGAAACAATAAAGAATATAAAATATAAATCTTCTGTTCATATAAATAACTTAACGATATAAATTTAAACTGCTTCTAAAATCTTCTCAGAGATAAAAAGACATTAGATAAAATCTCACAACGTGTGTTGTGAGATTTTATGTTTTTTAACACTACGCTGAAAAACAATCGCTGTAACATTAATGTTTAAATATTGCAAGTCACCCATAGTGGGGTACATCAATTCAAGTTCTGTACCGCACACGTTGCGAAACGGCGGGTGAGGATAGCATAGTAGTTTTGTCGTGTTTTATTTTGTGTTTGTGTTTAGGTTGCCCCCTGATGTGAATCACGGGGCAATCGCTTTTTTACATCCTTCTGCACCAGCAGAACATTCCCGGAAACAGGGCTTTTATCTTTTCGATATCCTGCTCATCCTTGAAAATGCCGAAGAATGCCGAGCCGCTGCCCGACATTGATGCATAGACGGCACCCATGGCATAAAGCTGTTCCTTGATTCTCTCCATCGTGGGGTGTGCCGCAAAGACGCTCTTCTCGAAATCGTTTTTCATCAACCCTTTCCACTCCGCAACGGGCTGTTTGATTATTTCTGCCAGCGGGGTCTCGGCTGCGGCAGGGCGTACAAGCGAGTATGCCTCCTTGGTGGAGATATGAATCTCGGGCTTCACAAGGACAATGGTATATCCGCTCAGGTCGCATGCAGTAGGGGAAAGGATATTACCGATGCCGGTAGCGTATGCCGGCGTGTTCTTTATAAAGAAAGCACAGTCGGCACCGATTCGTGCCGCATACTCTTCGAGTCTCTCATCGCTGAGCCCAAGAGTCGCAATCCCGTTGAGCATCTTCAGGGCGAAGGCTGCGTCGGCGCTGCCTCCGCCAAGGCCTGCGCCTGTGGGTATGTTCTTGTAGAGTGCCATCTCTACCTTCGGCAGCTTGTGGTCGGCGGCAAGAACCTTATATGCCTTTACGACAAGGTTGTCGTTGTTGTCGCCTTCAAAGACTGCGTTATGCATGGTGAATGTGTAGTCGGGTGCGTTCTCGTCCTTTACCGTTGTAATCTCAAGGACATCCTCCAACGGAATGGGGTAGAACACTGTCTCAAGATTGTGGTAGCCGTCGGGGCGCTTCTCAACGACATCAAGACCGAGGTTTATCTTTGCATTAGGGAATGTTACCATATAAGTATCACGTTTTCGGCAAAGGTAATACAATAGTTCCATTCCCCGTTGATAACTTGCTTTTTTTTGTTGATAAAGAGATGCCGTGTGCTTGCTTCTCATTGGGACAATGTGTGTATCTTCGCGGTCGGAAAATTGAGTTATGGAAGATACGACAACACCAAAGAGAAGGGCACCGCGACGTCAGGCTGCCGACACAACACCTAAATTAAGCGAGTATGGACATGTACAGCCTCAGGCTCTTGAGTTTGAGGAGGCTGTGCTGGGTGCGTTGATGATTGACAGCGATGCCATGGGACGTCTTGGCGGAACACTCAAGCCCGAATCGTTCTATGACAAGCGAAATCAGCTGCTTTTTGATGCAATACAGCAGATGGACCTCAGTGACCGCCCCATCGACATCCTTACAGTGACAGAGTTTCTGCGCAGCAAGGGTACACTTGAAGAGGTTGGAGGTCCTGTATACATTGCCCAGCTTACAAGTCGCGTAGTATCTTCGGTGAACATCGAGTATCATGCGAACATCATTGCACAGAAGAAACTGGCACGTGACCTCATCAAGTTCACAAGCAAGACACAGGTACAGGCATTTGATGAGACTCAGGATATCGAAGTACTTATGCAACAGGCCGAGTCTGAGTTGTTCGAGATATCGAGCCATAACATGAAGAAGGATTTTACCCAGATTAATCCTGTTATCAGCGAGGCTTACAAGCAGATTCAGAAGGCATCGCAGAACACAAGCGGTATCAGTGGTCTAAGCACAGGATATCATCGTCTTGACAAGGTGCTGTCGGGATGGCAACCTACCGACCTCATCATTCTTGCCGCACGTCCGGCTATGGGTAAGACAGCCTTCGCCCTCTCGCTCATCCGTAATATGGCAGTAGACCAAGGTATTCCTGTAGGCATGTTCTCTCTTGAGATGGGTAACGTGCAGCTTGTGCAGCGTCTCATCTGTAACGTGTGCCAGATTCCCGGTGACAAAATCCGTAGCGGTCAGCTCGAGCGCTACGAATGGGGGCAGCTTGACAGCAAGATTGTACAGCTTGAGAATGCTCCCCTGTACATTGATGATACCCCACAGCTGTCAGTATTCGAGCTCCGTTCCAAGGCACGACGCATGGTTCGTGAACATGGCGTGAAGATGATTTTCATCGATTACCTTCAGCTGATGACAGCCAACACAGGCAAGGGTAACCGTCAGGAGGAAATCAGTACAATCTCGCGTGCGCTCAAGGGACTTGCCAAGGAGTTGAACATTCCTGTCATGGCGCTCAGTCAGCTGAACCGTAATGTCGAGGGACGTGAGGGTATCGAGGGCAAGCGTCCTCAACTAAGTGACCTTCGTGAGTCGGGTGCCATTGAGCAGGATGCCGATATCGTAATGTTCGTGAACCGTCCCGAGTACTTCCATATATATAAGGACGGAGACTTTGACTGGCGCGGAAAGGCTGAAATCATCATCGCAAAGCATCGTAACGGTGGACTGGACAATGTGCCGCTTATCTTCCGCAAGGAGTATGCGCGTTTCATGAACCTTGATGATGAGACGCTGGCGCCTCCTCCGGGTGACATGCCTGTGATGCGCGGTTCCAAGATGAACTCCTCGATACCATCTGAGCCTGAATATATACCGGACATCCCGACATATATGCAGAATGAGCAGATGCCGCCGGAACTTGCTTCGGCTCCGAATGAGCCTATGCCGTTCTGATAATGCTCTCATCCAGGGCATTAGAAGGATGGTAAGGTCGTTTGAGGAAACCGTGAATGGGATTTTTTTGTTGAAATATATTTTGTTTCAAAGAAAATATCTATATTCGCGATAGAAATGCAGTTGTTTACAACTCTTATCAATAGAGGTCCACTGATGGGCCTTCTTAAAAAATTACAATAGTGAAATTCTCAACACAAGAATCAAAGAACAATGGAATGCTTTTGACAGGGCCACGTGTGCGGTCTTGCCAGACATGATGTTCTTTGACTTTTTGTACAGTACCTTGAATTGAAATTTAACGGTTGTACTTTTCGCATCATGAGGATGTGAAAAGTGAAGGTCATGTATGTACCTTCGTAACCTTTCATTGTCGGCTAAGCAGACAATCTTATTTTGTGTGCAGTTCCCTGTTTGTGTTAAAAACATGGGCTCAACGTAAAATTCTGAGGGATTTCATTTTTACGCATATAATTTTGCCAGTCTGAAAAGGGGGAATTATTTATATATTATCCCTCTGAACAGTAGCTCTATTTTGAGATTCTTCGCTCCGTTACTCTTCGCTCCAGAATGACAATGTCCAACGAATTTTCATTGCAAGAGTAATTTTCAAAAATAAACCGGCACTGTGTGAGCAACAGTTGTTGTTAGCTGCAAATAAGGATAAAGAATGGGGGATGTTTGAGCGGTGGATTATCCTGTTGCTGTTATTGCGTGAATAGCGAGTTACCCCATTCCCTTATTTGCTGCGTTAAGACAACAACGGCAAGAATAAAACGACCGA
>JAFXGX010000039.1 GCA_017536695.1 Bacteroidaceae bacterium
ATTTGAAAAGTATTATGATGAGGAGTCGGAGGATATATTCGGTATCCCGCTCATGGCATGCCAACGCGAAGATGGAGATCAAGAGTCTCTTTTTGTATGCGAAGGTCACACGTTGCTTGTAAGAGACAGCGGCGATGATGTCATGATTCTTTATGCAAGCATGAATATTATGGAGAGAGTGCAGGATGCGATGCGCTCGGTGATGGAGATGACCACTGAAGATTTTGTTGATGTTGAGATGTTCGGAGGAATGGACTTCGGGGTACATACAAATATGGATGCACTTAGCAGGCACCCCGATAATCCTTATTGCCCGAGTGCCGACGGCGAGTCGATAATGGCGCTTGCACGAAAGATTTTCAATGACAATACAGAACTGCTTGAAAGCAGGCTTGCCAAGGCTGAAAGCGAAGAAGAACGAGAAGAACTGACTGCAGAGATTGCCGCATTCAAGGAGGAGAAGAGCGAACACCTGGAGGATTTGGAGCGTGAGCTTGAGGAACTCGATGTGCCTTCATTCATTGAGATAATACCTGGCAGCAATGAGCACTATGTGGCAATACCCCGCGTACCGGCCCACTTGAAGGGGAAACAGAAACCATACGCAGCAAAGGGCGTATACGACTGGATAAACTGTTATCATAGTTTTACAGCCGGTTACAAATTTGGTCTCACCGATATTATCTCGTGCATAATAACGCCGCAGGATATTGCAAAGCAGTATGTCATCAGGCACTATACGCGTGACAAATGGTATGATGACGGCCTCACACCCGAATACAAAGAGTTTGCAGCTGTTGAGTATCAGGGTGGCATGCCTGCTGTGCTTTACAGCTTCTCGCAGAATGAACAGGGTTACAATGAGATGTTGAGGGAATTCGGCGACTTTTTCCGTCACAAGCCGGGCGTGAAGGTAAAGGGGCTCGAAGTGACACAAAACAGCGAGAACAATGGAAAGCGTTTTGTACAATTATGGGGCGAAGGCGACATACTTATGTGCCTCTACGACTCTCCTGCCGAGAAGCATTTCCATATGAGCATAATAATCGGTGGTGTAAGCGGATTTGAGAAGGCGGTGAATGAATATTGCTTCGGTGGCGAGAAGGATTTTGCAAAGAAGTGCAACATTATAATAAACAGTGACCTTAGCGACAATTCATACGGAATACACTTTACCGAGGATGAGTACTTCTTTGCCGGCAAGTCGCACAAGAACGGCGTGCATATTGACTTTGGATACGCAAGGATGTTCTTGAAATAGAGTACAGATAACAGAGTACAGAGAACAGAGTACAATAATCGCGTATTTGTCATCCTGGAGCGCAGCGAAGGATCTCAAGAACACCAAGTACAGATAACAGAGTACAGAGTACAATAATCGCGTACCTGTCATCCTGGAGCGCAGCGAAGGATCTCAAGAACGCCAAGTACAGATAACAGAGTACAGATGACTGAGTACAATAATCGCGTACCTGTCATCCTGGAGCGCAGCGAAGGATCTCAGTAACAGCGATATATGAAGAAATAAGAGATTCTTCGCTTTGCTCAGAATGACAAAACTTTTGTTTTGTTGTCGGAGAGTTCATCAGCGGTTGGTCGCACGCAGCATGGGTTAAACTCATGCTGTGCGGGCCGCAAAAGGATGAACGAGCCAATGACATTGCAAATAATGAATGATACAGAACTGATAAATTCAAATAGATATAATTCATAAAACAATACAACAATGAAAAAGAAAATTTTACTGACACTGGTGCTTGCTGTTTCAGGCATGGTGTCGCTCATGGCACAGACTACAGCACTTGTAACCTACAACGGCGGTTATTTTGTTAAGGATGGCAAGGAGTGGACCGAATACCGCCCTGCCGACAAAGTGGAGCCTTGGAATGAGTACAAGCAGTACAACGAGGATGACAAGTTCTTTTACCTTGAAAGCAAACGATGCAATGTTTCCGTTCCCAAAATTTCACATGACAAGATATATGTCGACCGCAAGAAGAACGGCAACTGGGAGGTTGTGTACAACACACTGAATGTACACCTTCTTTGTCCCGAAGGCGATGCACTGTACTACACTTACAGGAACCACAGTATGAAACACTACGAGTATGACGGCTATTTTGTGCGCGACAACCTCAACTGGCGTGAATACCGCCCAAGGCTCAAAAGCGGTGTATGGGCGGAGTTCAAGCAGACTGCTGAAGACTATAGATATTTTACTCTTGAAAGCACACACAATATTGTGTACATTCCAAAGACAACTGATGACGACATTGTAATCAAAGATAAGGATAATAAAAACTGGACGGGTGGCTATGCTATACAGGCGGTCTACGACCGCTCGGCAACATATCTCTACAGTTTCTACTACGAGAAGAGTGCCCGAGTAAAAGGAAACGACAACTTTGAACTTACAGACAACACTGCGCGCATAAGCCTCGACAGCAAATGCAATATCCAGGTGGCTCTTGGCGGCAAGCACTACGATTTTACATACACCGATATTTCAATCGCCGATTATGACGGCAAAGAGGCAATCCTCATAACAATTGACAAGAAGAACAGGATATGGCTCTTCGACGGTACAGCTCAGATTGAGTGCAAGAAGATTGGCAAGAAGATGCTCTTTGTCGGTGCAGGAAGCTACAGAAAGGTTCTTGAGCAACTGAAGATGGGCACATTCAGGATGGCATCATCACGATAGAGAATTCTATTGCCCTCTTCTGTATGCAATATAACCGATGTGCAATCTCACCCCTTTAATGTTTGTAATTACCGATAAATTTCTTAATTTTGAAAAATAAATATTTGGAACAATGAAAAAGGTAGCATTATTATTTGCATTGTTTGCGATGCTGTTCGTTACAGCATGCAGCGGTCCGCAGACTCCGGTAAAGGAGTTGAGGAGCATTGTTAATGAGATTGAGAAGAATTACGATTCGTACACCGACGAGGAACTCGGGAATGTCATTACGCAGTTGGAGGCCATTGAAAAAGAGATGGAGCAGTATGAATATACTGATGAGGAACTGCGGGAGATTGGGCGTCTGAACGGAAGGGCGACATTGCTGTTGACCAAGGCTTATATAAAGCATGCAGGTTCTGAACTGGGAGAGATTACGCAGGAATTTGTAGGCGAAATGGAAGGATTCTTCGATGCGCTGTGTGATGAGGATGACGTTGATTGTACAGATGAAGAAATGGAAGAGGCTGGACGTCAGAAAGGTAAGGATCTGGGCAAACGTGTCCGTAACATGGCAATCAAGTTCGGTTCGGGAGTAGAGGGCTTCGCCGAGGAGTTCGGCAAGGAGATTGAGGCTCTCTCCGATGAGTTTGAAGATGAGTTGGAGAACATTATTGATGGCATTGAATGATGCCAAGAATATCTACATAAGTAACCACAAAACAGAAGTTCCTCGGTCTTTCAACCGAGGAACTTCTGTTTTGTAATCATTCTACGTCATTAAAGGAATATATACTTCAGGATAAACAGTATGGTAAGTATGTACATCATAACTGTTATCTTCTTGAACTTGCCGCAGAGCATGTTGATGACAACATAACTTATCATGCCGAGCAGTATACCATGAGAGATTGAGTAGGTAAGCGGCATCATGATGATGCATATGAACGCGGGGATAGACTCTGTAAACTCACTGAACGGTATCTTCTTGATTGGCTCAATCATCAGCAGACCAACAAGGATAAGTACAGGTGCTGTTGCCGATGAAGGTATAGAAAGGAAGAGCGGAGAGAAGAACAGTGTCACAGCGAAGCAGCATCCTACGGCGAAGGCTGTAAGTCCTGAACGTCCGCCCTGGTCGACACCTGCCGCGCTCTCAACGTATGTTGTTGTGGTTGATGTTCCCAACATGGCACCTGCTGTAGTGGCAATGGCGTCGGCCATGAATGCTGGAGTTATACGGTATATGTTTCCGTCCTTGTCGACAAGATTTGCCTTTGTACATACTCCGATAAGAGTTCCGATTGTGTCGAAGATGTCAATGAAAAGGAATGTGAATACCACTACAAGCATGTCGAGAGTGAAAATCTTCTCCCACTCGAATTGGCAGAATATTGGCTCTACGGACTCCGGCATCGAGAGTACGCCCTTGAAGTCGGTCACTCCCATTGGTATACCGATGAGGGTTGTAATGAGGATGCCGATGAGCAGTGCTCCGCGTACATTCTTCGCATAGAGTACTCCTGTAATGAACAGGCCTATGATTGTCAGCAGTGCCGTACCGCTTGTTATGTCGCCAAGGTTCACGAGTGTGGCACCGTCATCAACTATTACACCGCCTTTCTGGAGTCCTACAAAGGCAATGAAAAGTCCGATACCGCAACCTATTGCATAACGCAGTGTCGCCGGGATGGCATTGACTATTGCCGTACGCAGGTTCGTTACTGTAAGAATGATGAAGATGATACCTTCAATGAATACTGCGGTAAGGGCGAACTGCCATGAGTAGCCCATGGCGTTACATACAGTAAATACAAAGAATGCATTAAGTCCCATGCCCGGTGCAAGACCGAAGGGGAGTTTGCCGATGAATGCCATTGCCATGCAACCGATGATGGCGGCAAGGGCTGTTGCAGTGAATACAGCACCGCCGGGCATTGGGTTATCCTTTATAGCACTGAAGATGTCGGGGTTCACAGCCAGAATGTAGGACATGGTAAGGAATGTCGTTATACCGGCAAGTATCTCTGTCCTGATAGTGGTTTTTGTCGGGTCAAAGCCGAAGAGTTTTTTCAACATTGGTGTTCTGTTTTTTTAGGTATTATTTCGTCTGTTTTTTTAGAATGTCCATTTGGCACCTAATGCAGGCATCGCGCGGAAACCTTCCTCGACAAAGTTGTGCGACAGCTCAACCTCGCCGCCGACACTCAGGTTGATATTCTCCCAGCCTTTGATTCTGTTGAGGTTTACCCAGAACTGAGGCTCGGCAAGCCAAATGAACTCAGTGTCCTGCCATGGACGCATCTCGCGCCAGAAATCCACGAATCCGCTGAATGTGCACCAACCTTTTGCAAACTGGATGCCCCATACGCCTGTAATCTGGAAGTTGTGCTCCTGAGCCTTGCCTGCTGCATCCTTGGTGTCGGGAATGAGCTTGTACATTGCCGATATTGACCATGTCCTGCTGAAGTCCTTTGAGTGCCCCGAGTAGGTAAGACCTGCCAGCCATGAGTTGTTGAACGAGCCGGCAGCAGTGTTCAGTCCTCCGTCGAACTCAAGGTGTACCGATAGCCATGATAGCTTGCTCTCTTTCCAGAAGCATAGCTCACGTGCAATCTCCCAATATGCACCTTGAACCTTTGGGGTGTAGTCCATGTCGACAAAGAAGAATGTGCTACCCCAGTTGTCGGGACGGAACATTTCCACTGTGGATGTTACGCAGTCGCGCTCTGTGTCGTAGAGAACCTGGATGTTCTGTGCGTTGCTTCTCTGAATGCCCGAAAGCAGAAGGATTGCTGTAAATAGTACAGCGATTGTCCGTGTTGTTTTCATAGTCAATGGTGTTTGATGGTTATGGTTTAAGGCCCTTCAGGTCCTTTGTTCTTCTATATGTTTTATTATGCTGTCGATGTCACTCGGGTGGAACCAAGTTATCTCTTCATCCTTGCGGTACCAGGTAACTTGCTTTCTGGAGTATATGCGTGTGTTCTGCTTTATCTTCTCAATGGCAAATGGCAGTGTCCATTCTCCGTCAAGGTATTTGAATATTTCCTTGTAACCTACCGTGTTCAGCGAGTTGTGGTGCTTTAGCTGCTCAAACCGTCTTACTTCCTCCACAAGCCCCTGTTCAATCATCATGTCGACCCTGCGGTTGATACGTTCATAAAGTTCCTCGCGCTCGCGCTGAAGCCCTATCTTTATAATCCTGAAAGGACGCTCTTTCTTCTGCCGTTTGCGGAAACTGCTGTATCGCTTGCCTGTCATGTAGCATATCTCGAGCGCGTGCATCACACGCTTGGGGTTCTTTATGTCGGCCTCACGGTAATACTCGGGGTCGAGGATGCGCAGTTCATCGGCAAGCTTCTCAAGTCCCTTGCGTTCATACTTCTCAAGTATCATTGAACGGGTCTCTTCATCTACAGTGGGGATATCATCTATGCCGTTGCATACAGCGTCGATGTACATCATTGAGCCGCCTGACATCAGCATCGTGGGGTGGTGCGGGAACTCCCTCTCGAGAAGTTCCATTACATCCTCCTCGTACTTTGCCGCACTGTAGTACTCCCCGGGTCTCAGGTGTCCTACGAAATAGTGCCTGCACCGTGAAAGTTCCTCCTTGGTCGGCATCGCCGTGCCTATCTCCATACCCTTGTACATCTGCCTTGAATCGGCCGATATGATGGGGCATCCCAAATAAGCGGCAATGGCAAGACTTGTATCTGTCTTGCCAACTGCTGTCGGTCCGATGAGTACAACCAAACAATTCATCTGTTGTACAGGCCTTTATCAATAAAGATCATCTATCGAACTTATCTCGCTTGCACCGCCCATGTCGAAACCATCCGGGTCAATGTCATCATCGTTGTAGTCATCGCTGCCATAGAAATCCTCGCTGAACTCATCATCGCTGCCAACGACGGGATTCTTGCTCATCAGCTCCTCAAAGTCGAGTGTCTGTGGGGGAGCATCGCCTACACTGCGGGTGCATACGGCTTCATCGAGATTCTTGTGATACTCTATCTTGCTGAGTTCGATGTAGAATACACGGTCGCCGAGCGGGTCGAAGAGATACATCAGCTTCTGCTTCTCCTCTTCAACGAGGTCGCCGATTCTTGTCTCTTCCATTATGTAGTTCTCTTCCTCGGACATGCCTCCCATGTCCTCGCGGGTAATCTCAATCTCCTTTATCCACTGATCGTTGCAGATGAAGAATGATGTCATCTGGTCATCGGGGTAACCTGTGGATTCAAGGATGGCCTTATGAAGCTCAAAGAATGTCGCATCAGAATCAATTTCTATGTCTCTTCTGAAGTCTTCAACTTCATCCGATAAGAATCTGAACTTATATACCATAACTGTTATTTTTGTTAAGTCAAGTATTAGTGATTAATGGTCTCTGCTGCCGGGAATGGTTATCCGATGATACCTCTCTCCGACACTTTCTCAACGAAGTCGATGATATACTCGACCTCGGGTGTCACGTTGCCGCTCTCCTTGATTCGTGCAAGGGCGGTAGAAACAATGGTGCCGCTCTCATAGATGTGGCGGTATGCGGCATGGATGCTCTTGATTGATTCGTTGCTGAAACCACGACGGCGCAGACCTACAATGTTTAGGCCGCTGTACTTCGCAGGCTCGCGTGCAACGATTATGTATGGCGGGATATCCTTGTTGATGCGGCTGCCGCCCTGTATCATCACGTAGCTGCCTATGTGGGTGAACTGATGTACAAGGACACATGCGCTCAGGATTGCGTTGTCGCTGATTGTAACCTCGCCGGCAATCTTTGTCGAGTTGCCGATGATGCATCCGCTGCCGATGACGCTGTCATGACCGATGTGTGAGTTCTCCATGAAGAGGTTGTTGCTGCCGATGACGGTCTTACCTTTTGACGCAGTACCGCGGTTGAGTGTCACGTTCTCACGTACCATGTTGTTGTCGCCCATCTCAAGTGTGGTCTCCTCGCCCACGAACTTGAGGTCCTGGGGAATACCGCCCACAACGGCACCATGGTGTATCTTGTTGTTTTTGCCCATTCGTGTTCCGCTGAGTACCGACGCATGTGCCATGATGTGGCAGTTGTCACCTATTACAACATTGTCATCGATGTATACGAATGGCTCTACTGTACAGTTTTCTCCCAGCTTTGCTCCTGGGTGTATGTATGCTAATGGACTAATCATAGCTGTTATTTGTTTTTAATTATCTGTCCTGTGAACTGTGCCTCGGCCGCAAGCTTCTCGCCGACGAAGACATATCCCTTCATTATAGCAAGGCCATGGCGCAATTCTCCAATCTGTTCAATCTTGAATATCAGTGTGTCGCCCGGTACGACTTTCTTGTGGAATAGTACCCTGTCAATCTTTACAAAATATGTAGAGTACTTCTCAGGCTCATCGAGCATGTTCAGTATGTGCAACGCACCGCACTGCGACATCGCCTCGACAAGCAGCACACCAGGCATTACAGGCTCTTCGGGGAAGTGCCCTGCGAAGAACGGCTCGTTGATTGTCACGTTCTTTACACCGACGATGTTGTTTGAACCAAGCTCTGTAACCTTGTCAATCAGGAGCATGGGGATGCGGTGGGGCAGAAGCTCCTTGATGCGCTTTATATCCATAACGGGCTCGGCATTCGGGTTGTATACAGGTGCCTGAATCTGGTGCTCGCGGATATTCTTGCGCATCGCGCGCGCGAACTTATTGTTGATGGTATGGCCCGGGCATGTCGCGATGATGCGTCCCTGAAGAGGCTTGCCTATGAGTGCGAGGTCGCCGATGATGTCGAGCAACTTGTGACGTGCAGGCTCGTTGTTCCATACAAGAGGCTTGTGGTTCAGATAACCCAGCTTCTTCGCATCCATGCGTGGGGTTCCGAGCATGTCTGTAAGCACATCGAACTTGTCCTGTGGCATCTCCCTTTCGTAGATTACAATCGCGTTGTCAAGGTCTCCGCCCTTGATGAGACCGAGGTTGAGCAACGGCTCAAGCTCGCGTACGAAAACGAACGTACGGCTCGATGCAATCTCCTCCTTGAAGCTATCCATGTCCTCGAGAGTGGCATACTGGTTGAAAAGTATGTCGCTGTCATAGTGTACAAGCACGTTCAGGCTGAAATTCTCATCGGGGAGAATTATTATCGAACTGCCTGTGTTCTCATCCTTGATCTCGATTTTCGACTTGATGACAAATACATCCTTCTCGGCATTCTGCTCCTTTATTCCTATGCGTTCGATGTTCTCGACATAATGTATTGCGCTACCGTCGAGAATAGGGAACTCCGGGCCGTTTACCTGCATGAGACAGTTGTCGATACCCAACGCGAAAAGCGCAGCCATGGCATGCTCGACAGTGCTGACACGTGCCTCGCCTTTTGTTAGCACTGTGCCGCGGGTGGTCTCGGTCACGTTTTCGGCAATCGCATCGATGATGGGCTCGCCGGGGAGGTCGATACGCTGTATCTTGTAACCGTAGTTCTCGGGTGCAGGATTGAAAGTCACAGTCAGGCTAAGACCGGTATGCAGTCCCTTGCCGTAGAGTGAGAAACTTCCGTTTAGTGTCTTTTGCTTGTTCATAGAACTATATCAGTTTATTTGTTTCTTAATGCTTCAAGCTCTTTCGTGAGCTGCTTTATTTTCTTGTCCATGTCGGGGAGACGCTTCAGGTATGCCATGGCGCGGATATACTCCTTCGCGTCCATTGCAGGAGCGCCCAGAAGTGTCTCGCCTCCCTTGAGGTTGCCTATGGTTCCGCACTGTGGACCCACTGTGGTGCGGTCGCCTATGGTGCTGTGTCCCGAAACACCTGCCTGACCACCGAATATACACCACTGGCCAATCTTTGTGGAACCGGCGATGCCTACCTGTGCGGCCATTGCAGTGTGGCTTCCTACCTCATCGTTGTGTGCAATCTGTACAAGATTGTCCAGCTTTACACCGCTGTGGATGATTGTTGAACCCATTGTGGCGCGGTCGATACAGGTATTCGCACCGACCTCGACATTGTCCTCGATGACAACGATTCCTGTCTGGGGAATCTTGTTGTAACCATCGGCAGTGGGGGCGAAACCGAAACCGTCGGCACCGATGACGCATCCGCTGTGCAGAATACAGCCGTTGCCTATGCGGCAGTCATGGTATACAGTCGCGTGTGCATACAGTATACAGTCGTTGCCGACCTTTGCACCGTCGCCTATCGACACTCCGTCGTGGATGCTGCAGTTGTCGCCGACCTCGCATCCTTCGCCAATGACAACAAAAGGAGCTATGTAACAGTTCTCTCCAATCTTTGCACTCTCGGCAATCGATGCCAATGAACTGATGCCCGTCTTCTTTGGCTTTGAAGCCTCGTACATCATCATGAGCTTCGCAAGGCTCTCATATGCATTGTCTACCTTGATGAGCGTCGCCTGAATCTCTCCCTTTGGCTCAAAGTCCTTGTTTACAAGAACAACCGATGACTGGGTTGTGTAAATGTATTCGGCATACTTCGGGTTTGCAAGGAACGAGATTGCTCCAGGAACTCCCTCTTCAATCTTTGCGAATGTGAATATTTCGGCATTCTCGTTGCCGATAACTTCACCGCCAATGAATGACGCTATCTGTTTTGCTGTGAATTTCATATCCTGTATGTTTGTCTTTTATGGCGAAGATAGTGATTTCGCACAATTGTGAATTGTGTTTTTGCTTATTTTTATCGCATCGGATGCGAATTTGAACAGTTTAGATGATATTTCTTGCTTTCAGTTCGCGTTCCATCTGCTGCTGGTAGTCGTGTGCCTTCCCGGCAGCCACCGTTGCAAAGTTCTCGCTGCTGTCTGCGAAGATGATAGCGCGGCTTGCGTTTACAAGAAGGCCGCACTCTTCGTTCATGCCATATTTGCATACCTCCTCGAGCGAACCACCCTGTGCACCTACGCCGGGAACAAGAAGGAAGTGGCTTGGTACGATGCGGCGTACATTCTCGAATGACTTGCCTTGTGTGGCACCTACCACGTACATCATGTTCTCATCGCTTCCCCATTTCTGTGATGTCTCAAGAACCTTCTCGAACAGCATCTGTCCGTTCTCGTCCTTAATAAGCTGGAAGTCGTGTGAGCCCGGGTTTGATGTGAGCGCGAGCACTATGACCCAGCTGCCTTCGTATGCAAGGAACGGCTTCACGCTGTCCTCGCCCATGTATGGAGCCACTGTGATAGAGTCAACCTTCATCTCCTCGAAGAATGAACGTGCGTAGAGTGATGATGTGTTGCCGATATCGCCACGCTTTGCATCTGCTATGATGAATATCTCGGGGTAGTTCTCCTTTATGTAGTTTACAGTCTTCTCAAAACTTATCCATCCCTTTACACCGCATGCCTCGTAGAATGCGAGGTTGGGCTTGTAGGCAACAGTGTAGGGCGCAGTCGCGTCAATGATAGCCTTGTTGAATTCAAATACTGCATCCTCGTTTTCAAGGAGATGAGCCGGCAGTTTCTTGATGTCGCTGTCAAGACCAACGCAAAGGAATGAGCGTTTCTCTTTAATCTGTTTGATAAGTTCTTGTCTGTTCATGGATTATGTGTTTTTTGTTATAGTTCTTGTTCCTTCATCCTCTCGGCATTCTCGGCAATGATAAGGTGGTCTATGCAGTCCTGTATGTCGCCGTTCACGAAAGCGCTGAGGTTGTATATCGTGTAGTTTATTCTATGGTCCGTTATACGTCCTTGAGGGTAGTTGTACGTGCGTATCTTTGCCGAGCGGTCGCCTGTAGATACCATTGTCTTGCGTTTGTTGGCAATGTCATCGGCGTAGCGCTGGTGCTCGCGGTCGTATATGAGGGTACGCAAACGTGCCAGTGCGCGCTCCTTGTTCTTGGGCTGGTCACGTGTCTCGGTACACTCGATGAGTATCTCCTCAACCTGATTTGTCTCGGGGTTGAGCCAGGGGTAACGCAGACGCACTCCCGATTCTACCTTGTTCACATTCTGACCGCCTGCGCCGCTTGAGCGGAAAGTATCCCACTTTATTGCGCTCTCGGTTATCTCTACATCAAAAGCCTCGGCCTCGGGGAGTACGGCTACAGATGCCGCCGATGTGTGTACGCGCCCCTGTGTCTCGGTCGCAGGCACTCGCTGTACGCGGTGTACTCCAGATTCGTATTTAAGCGTGCCGTATACCTTCTCACCACTGACAGTGCAGATAATCTCCTTGTATCCGCCCGAAGTGCCTTCGCTGCAGCTTGACACCTCGAGTCTCCAGCCCTTGCTCTCGCAGTACTTGCTGTACATGCGGAAAAGGTCGCCGGCGAAGATTGCCGCCTCATCGCCGCCTGTGCCTCCGCGTATTTCGAGAATGGCATTCTTGTCATCCTGCGGGTCGGAAGGTATCAGCAGCAGCTTGATTTCCTCCTCTGTTTCCGGTATCTTATTCTCGCACATCTCAATCTCCTCGCGTGCCATTTCGCGCAGTTCGGGGTCGCTCTCGTTGGCAAGCAGGTCCTTGGCTTCGCTCAATGAGGTAAGCAGCTGCATGTAGCGCTTGCGGGCGTCAAGAATCAGCTCCAGCTCGCGATACTCCTTGTTGAGCCTTACGTAGCGCTTCATGTCGGCAACTACGGCGGGGTCGGTAATGAGTGTCGAAACCTCCTGGAACCTCGCTTCAAGGTCGTTGAGCTTGTTGAGTAGTGAATTGTTCTCCATTGTCTATTTATGCGATTTATGCCCCGTGCAAAGCACAGAGCATAAATGTGTTTAGTAACGGAAAGTTCCGTAAGGGCTTTCTATAATCAGTTCGTTCTTCTCGGCATCCTCTACGCGTCCGATAATCTGTGCGTCAACACCGAAACTTTTGCTTATGGCGATAATTTCTTCGGCATGTTCGGGCTTGACATATACCTCAAGTCGGTGACCCATGTTGAATACCTTGTACATCTCGGCCCAATCGGTACCGCTCTGCTCCTTGATTGTCTTGAACAGTGGCGGAATAGGGAAGAGGTTGTCTTTTATAACTCTTTTGTTCTCCACGAAATGCATTACCTTGGTTTGAGCACCGCCTGAACAATGTACCATTCCGTGTATCTCGGGACGCAGTGCATCGAGCATCTTCTTTACAATGGGTGCGTATGTCCTTGTGGGGGATAGCACGAGCTTGCCGGCATCAAGCGGAGAACCATCGACGGTGTCGGTAAGTTTCAGGCCACCCGAATAGATGAGTTCTGCAGGGACACCCTTGTCATAGCTCTCGGGATATTTTTCGGCAAGATATTTGCTGAAAACGTCGTGGCGTGCCGATGTGAGTCCGTTGCTGCCCATGCCGCCGTTGTACTCTTTCTCATATGTCGCCTGTCCGTATGATGCCATACCTACAATTACGTCGCCTCCGGCGATGTTCGCGTTGTCGATGACATCGCTGCGCTTCATGCGGCAAGTGACCGTGCTGTCGACAATTATTGTACGTACAAGGTCGCCAACGTCAGCCGTCTCTCCGCCTGTGGCGTACACTCCTACACCCATATCGCGCAGTTCGGCAAGCAGTTCATCCGTACCATTGATGATGGCCGAGATGACCTCGCCTGGAACAAGCAGTTTGTTACGTCCTATGGTAGACGATACAAGGATATTGTCAGTTGCACCCACGCAAAGCAGGTCGTCAATGTTCATTATAAGTGCATCCTGTGCGATGCCTTTCCATACAGTGATATCTCCTGTCTCCTTCCAGTAAAGGTAGGCGAGTGATGACTTTGTGCCGGCACCGTCGGCATGCATGATGTTGCAGTACTCAGGGTCGCCGCCAAGGATGTCGGGGATAATCTTGCAGAATGCTTTAGGGTATAGTCCTTTGTCAATGTTCTTTATGGCGTTGTGTACATCCTCCTTGGATGCCGATACGCCACGCATCATGTATCTCTGATCGCTCATTTTATGTGGTTTTATTTGTCTTTGTAATTATTTCTTGTGCGAAGATAATATAATTCGCGTGAATGCAAAAATTTAAAGAGGTTTTTCTGTCAGCCTGCATTGCTTCATGTGTACTCTTGGATTGTATATACCATGCCTTATACAGTCCGGCATGGCATTGAGGATGCCGAATCTTTGCAATAGTCCGTTTGTAAGTCTGTTCTTCTTTTGGAAAAACTCTTTGCATTGCCAATGGCTGTATTTGCTTTTTTGCTCTGTATTGCATTTCTTAATGCCTTGCTATTTAATGTTTAAGGCAATTTGATTTAGTGTTATGGATTAATATGTTCAAGAGTATTCTTCTTCACTTTATGTAAAGGGATGACAACCGGTGTTGTCGGGCGTGAAATCATGTGGCGAATGGGGTGGTATTATTCAGTGTGCGTTGTTAAGTGCCAAAAAGCCGTTGTTTAAAGATGTTCTTCAAGATAATTTATAATATTAAAATACGTTTTTCTGTTTTGAATTTTCGGTGCTTTCTATTAAATTTGCGGATGTTTTTGCCGCAGGGGTGCATCCCTCTTTTTGCGTGCTTTTGAGTTTGAATTGAATTTATTAACTTTTATCTATTATTTTATGTTTGAAGGACATCCTAAAGGTTTGTGGGCATTGGCCCTTGCCAATACAGGTGAGCGTTTCGGCTACTACACCATGTTGGCTGTGTTCCTGTTCTTTTTGCAGGACAACTTCGGGTTCTCTATGGGAACCTCAAGTGCTATCCAGGCGATTTTCCTGGGCGTAGTTTATTTCGTGCCTCTTTTCGGCGGTATGCTTGCCGACAAGTTCGGTTTCGGTAAAATGGTAACAATCGGTATCCTGGTAATGTTCCTGGGTTATTTCCTGCTTGCGTTGCCTCTTGGTGCCGGAACTATCGCTCTTGGTGTTATGGCGCTTGCACTTCTGTTCGTGTGTGTAGGTACCGGTCTTTTCAAGGGTAACCTCCAGGTGCTTGTAGGTAACCTGTACGATGAGCCCAAGTATGCTGCAAAGCGTGATGAGGGCTTCAGCATCTTCTACATGGCTATCAACATCGGTTCAATGTTCGCTGCTGCTGCCGCTCTCGGCATCATGGCATGGACACAGAGCGCGTATGGCGTGTCAAAGGCCGATTCATATCACTTTGCATTTGCTGTAGCTTGTGTATCATTGATTGTGTCAATCATCATTTATTACACCTTCCGCAGCACATTCGCGCATGCCGACCGTGCAAAGGTTGTAGCAAAGGGTGCAACTGAGGTTGTAGAGGAGGAACTTACTCCTGCTCAGACAAAGGAGCGTATCGTTTGTCTCTGCCTTGTGTTTGCAGTGGTTATCTTCTTCTGGATGGCTTTCCACCAGAACGGTATCACAATGAACCAGTTCGCACGTGAGTACACAGCTACCTCGGAGAGCGGCTTTATGAGCCTCTTCCTCAGCAAGTCGTTCAGTTTTACTGATGTAAGAAGTATCTGGAACCTCGTTTGTGTAATCCTTGTTGTTTACGGTGTTCTCAATATTTTCCAGTCAAAGACAATGAAGGGCAAGCTGATTGCTGCGGTTCTTTTCCTTGCTGCAGGCGGTGTCCTCGTTTACAGAGCAATGATCGTTACCGGTTCTGTTGACGTAGAGGCTCCTATCTTCCAGCAGTTCAATCCATGTTTCGTTGTTGCATTGACACCAATCATTATGCTTGTGTTCGGTGCTCTTGCAAAGAAAGGCAAGGAGCCTTCTTCTCCAATGAAGATAGGTCTTGGTATGCTCGTTGCTGCTTCGGCTTTCGTTATCCTTCTTGTAGGTTCAATGGGTCTTGTATCTCCTGTTGAGCAGAAGGCGGCTTTGGAGGCAGGTACTGCTACATTGGTTTCTCCAAACTGGCTCATCAGCACATACCTTGTGTTGACTGTTGCCGAGTTGCTTCTCTCTCCAATCGGTATCTCTTTTGTGAGCAAGGTTGCGCCTCCGAAGTACAAGGGTATGATGATGGGTGGCTGGTTTGTTGCCACAGCTATCGGTAACTTCCTTATCTCAATCCCGGGTATGCTTTGGGACAAGACAGAACTCTATGTAGTTTGGGGTGTGCTCATTGCAATCTGCCTTGTATCGGCAATCTTCATCTTCGCAATCCTCAGACGTCTTGAGGCTGTTGCGAAGTAAGAAAACGATAATTCTGTAATGTTTAGTCCCCGGCTTCATAGCCGGGGACTTTTTGTTTATTTTTTTTCAATGCGTGTGCATTCCTATATATAATGTCATTACTTAATTTATTAATGATTGTTTATGTTGATGAAAATTTGTTAATTAATATAATTTATCTACTTTTGTATAATTATTGCAAACTGTGGACTTAATTGACATTTATTGGCGTAAAATTAATTAATTAATTAATAATATATCTAATTATGTGTAATAGAACATTTAGGATGCTCCGTTATGGTTTGGTGTTGCTTGTCTGTTCCTGTGTAGACAACAACTACGACCTGAATAAAGAGATTGCTACTGATGTCAGGATTGAAGGCAACAGAGTCTCTGTGCCTTTTGGAAATTTGAAGGCCATTACTCTTGACTCTATTGTGGATGTCGATGATGTTGATATCTTGGAGAAAGGCGCTGATGGTATGTATAGTATCAGCAAAGAGGACTCGATATCTCCTGTGGAGGTAGATGTTGATCCTGTAAAATTGAATGTCGATCCAATGGAACATTCCGTTGAGATAGATTTCGAGAGTGTAGAGATCGATACTGTTCATATTGATGCAGTGCCTATTGAACCAGCCATCTTCAGTACACCTGACATCTCTTTGGACGAGTTGAATGAGAAACTTCCAACCTTGAGTTCTTCAGTGTATACCAGCATTGAAAATGATGACATCAAAAACCTGTTTAAACAGATTGAGAGTGGAACGATAAAGGACGACCAACTAGTCCATATTGAGGAGACTGTTGTTGGTACAGGTACTCGGACTGTCAAGAGCGAATTTACCTATGAATTGCCCAATGAGGTTGAAACAATTGAAAATATCATGTTGGCTACACGCAATGATGACATATCATTGCATGGAACACACGTTGAGGTTGTCATTACATCTCCAGAAGCGTTGTCAGATCTTGACAAGAAGATTGACTTTGAGATTGTTTTCCCCGATCATTATGAACTGTACGTAGACAACAGCGAATATCAGCTCATAGGCAATGATACGATTGTTGTCAAAGGTATGGAACTTAAGGATGGAAAAAATATCGTAGAGTTCTATATAAAGGAAATGAAGAATATCGGTGACAAAATAGAAAATGGAGTTATCTCTGTAAATGATGATATTGTTTATAATCTGGACTATAAAATCGAAGGTAATTTCACTATTACCCCAACCATGAAACCTGAGGATCTTGAGTTTAATATTCAGTTTGAGGTCCCTCTTGCTTTTAAGGATGTGAAAGGAAAGACTAAGGATATTGAAGTTGATTTTGAATCAATCACAATGGATTTCAAAGGACATTTCGATGACTTGGAATATGTTGATACAATCTACTACATTGATTTTAATGAAGAGTACAGCCGTTTGAGGTTCGAGTCTTTGATGGATGTGGAGTGGCTCAAGGATTTCAAGCTAAAAGATGGCTATGCACTGAAGGTTGATTTCCCTGAACAGTTGACCGTTTCTGATGAAAAGTCTACTTACGAAGGAAAAGGAAATGATATTGTATATGATGCAAAGGATCATGCGTTCTATGTTTATAACCTTCAGACGCTGGCTAATACACACTGGAATCTGGCTTTGGATAGCCTGATAGTCAATGTGCCTGTTATAAATCACGAGTGTGACATTGATGTTGAAGCCAGTGTATATGTTGTAGATGAGAAAAGAGAAAGAGTAGAGTCGCTCGTTCTTGCAGGTGCAGAACTGCCCTCTATGAAATCTACACTTGATGGTCTTAAAGGCGAAAAGAATGCTGATTTCAGAATGCAGTCATCGGATTTGGTTATTGTTGATGCAGATGTTCATACAGAGGTCATCAAATCTGAACTCGATACATATACCGATTTCACTATAAACGAGGAAATTCCTGAAGAGATTGGACGTCTTGAGGTTATTGAGCTTAAAGAGAATGTTGAGTTGAACTTTGAACTTGGAGTAAGCGGCCTTGAAGATCTTGATGAGATAGTACACCTTGAACTTGAAGCAAAATTACCGTCATTCCTTAAATTGCAGAAAACACCGAAAAGAAATACTGGTGTAAATGTTGAAGTTAAGGATGATATCTTGAAAATCAAGGCTGACGTCAATCCGCATGATGACTCTACAATGTCATTTGACCTTGTATGTACAGGACTTAATTTCAAGACCGAGGAGTTCGGATATAGGGGAGTGGTTCCTTCGGATTCTACCGATGGCAAATTCTATTTCACATATAATGGAGAGATATCGATTTCAGGAGATGCATATCTTGATGAGATAGAACTGCACTCAGTCATTCTGGAAAAACTCGATGACATTGTCTTTGATGTGAACATGAGTGTCGACACAATGCAGGTCAAGACGTTCCATGGCCTATACCGTGGCGAAATTGATGAGGTAGAGGAGTCGTTTGACCTTGACCTTGGGGATGAACTTGACTTCCTTAAAGATGATGGCAACACGATTACTTTGGCTGAGCCTCAGATTGAGATTGTTCTTGACAACTCTATTGGTGTGCCCATTGATGTGGAAATGGAGATATTCGGAAAAGATGATAATGGGAATATAATCGAGTCTTCTTGCATCAGACAGGCTTTAAGTGTAAAACCTGCAGAGTATAATGAGGAAAATGGCGAATTTACAGCTGTTGAAACAAAGCTTTTCCTTACGGTTGACAGTAGCAAGGTGTCAAAAATAGGTTATGAAAGCATTCAGGTACCTGGTCTTGCAAAGCTTCTGGAGGAGAAAGTTCCTAATTCAATAGACTTCAAGATAAAGCCCGCAGTCAATACAAACCAGACTCATCACATAAACATTCTTGACCAGCTTACATTCAGTGGCTCATATGCTGTATATATTCCATTGAAGTTCGATAATCTGAATATTGTATACAACGATACAATTGATGACCTGATTGACAGCTTCGGCGAGAATCTTGACATGCTGACAAATATCAAACTCAATGCCAGAATGGATATCTTGAATACAATTCCTCTGGGTCTGCAACTTGATGTTGAAGCGCTTGACATGAATGGCAAACTGATTGAATCCATCGAGATAGAACCTGTTTTCCTGAAGGCCGGTCTTGGAGGTAAAGTGGATGGAAGTGATCAAGAGACACAGAAGGCAGTTCTTGCCATAAAGAGCGCAACTGGTGATTTCTCAACACTTGATAAGCTTGCGTTAAAGATAAAAGCAGCTTCGGACCATACGACGGGCTCATCTTCACTTAATGCAGAGCAAGGTGTCAAGATTTCCAATATCGTATTCGATATTGTAGGTGACATTGAAACAGACCTGGATGAATAACAATTTACAGAACGATTACTATGAAAAACATTAAATATACAGTTGCCGCTCTGCTGATACTGGCATGCTCACATGTTGCAGTTGCACAGAGTTCGCTCTCATCGTACTTCCTTGACGGTACATTCCATAACAGCAAGCTTAATCCGGCTATGAAGGCCGAACGAGGATATTTTTCTCTTATGGCGACCGGAAATATCGCTTTGAGAACCAAAGGAAACGTCGGAATCTCTGATTTTCTTTTCCCCCGCGGAAATGACGAATTGACAACGTTCATGAGCGGTTCGGTCGGTCAGGATGAGTTCCTTGGCGGACTGCCCGGTACATCACGCATCGGGTTCAACCTTGATGAGTCGATATTCTCATGCGGTTTCCGTGCATTCGGCGGTTATGCGACACTGGACCTCAGCGTTCATTCATCTACCATGTTCATGCTCCCGAAGTCTCTCTTTGAGTTTGCTAAGATGGGATTCCAGAAGAACTCATACAGCATTTCGGACATAAATATCAACACGATGAACTATGCCGCTTTTACATTGGGCTATTCGCGTGAGGTTATCAAGGGGTTGCGTGTAGGTGCGAACCTAAAGTATTTGCTTGGCTTGGCACATGCCGATATAAACATAGACAAGCTGAATGTCGAGCTCAACGAAAACCGTTGGCTGGTCGAGAGTCATGCTACAGCCCAGGGCGCTCTCTTCTGCGAGGCCTACGCAACGCTTGATGAGGATGATGTCATTGACGGCATCGAGACCGGAAAGATGTCGCCCGCATCATCGGGTTTTGCCGTTGACCTGGGTGTCGTGTACGATATGAACGACATCGTTCCGGGATTGACCCTCTCGGCGTCAATTCTCGACCTCGGCTTCATCAAATGGAAATATATGATGAAGGCACAGAGTGCTGATACCAAGGTTGAATTCAACGGATTCGGAACTGTCGACTATGATGATATGGAGAACACAGTAGAGGATGAGCTTGACCGTCTGAAGGATGATGCTGAGGAACTGGTCGACTTCAAGTATGAGGGTGCCGAGTCTGTCAACACACGCATGAACACTACAATTTACCTCGGTGCTGAGTACAGCATGCCTTTCTACAAGCCTCTATCGGTGGCCCTGCTCTATGGCCAGTGCTTCTCGGAGTTCGAGAGCTGCAGGTGGCACGATGTGCGAGGGTATATAAACATCGCTCCCCTCAAATGGTTCGAGGCGACAGTGAACTGCGGTTTCAATACCTATGGCACAAGCTTGGGATGGATGCTCAATTTCCACCCGGTAGGTTTCAATTTCTTTATCGGCAGCGACCATATGATAACAAAGGTCAATCCTCAGTTCGTGCCTATTGATGATTTGAATTCTCACTTTACTATGGGTATCAATTTCCCCATCGGCAAACCCAAGTGATAGCTTCTCTTGATATTACAAACGGAGTGAAGGCTATTGCCTTCACTCCGTTTGTAATATCAAGCATTCTCCGAGATGGAATCTCCTAATAATCCTGAACAACCTATGCTGTTTTCAAAAAAAATGTTATAGCGGTTGCATTTATAATATAATTTCATAAATTTGTCAGGTAATCATGTAAAATGAGATGGTATATGTAAAACTGCCTGTTGAGACAGAATACCGCCTGCCGTTCTATCTTGCAATGGAGGAGTATGTTGCACGGGAACTACCCGCGCAAGACTACTTTTTTATGTGGCAGGTGGAGCCTACCGTCATCTTCGGACGCAATCAGCTTGTCGACAGCGAGGTAGATACTGTATATTGCCGCGAGAACGGCATTCAGACCTACCGTCGTAAGAGCGGTGGAGGCTGTGTCTATGCCGACAAGAGCAATATAATGCTCTCTTACATAACCCCCTCATCCAACGTCAATTTTACCTTCAACCGGTACATGCTCATGGTGGAGCACGCTTTGCAGAGGCTGGGTGTCGATGCGCGTACCACAGGCCGTAACGACATACTCATTGATGGCAAGAAGGTCTCGGGCAACGCGTTCTATCATCTTCCCGACCGTAGCATAGTGCATGGAACCATGCTCTACGACACCAATCTCGAACATATGGCGCGTGCTACGACTCCTTCCGATGCCAAACTCAAGAGCAAAGGAGTCAGTTCGGTGCGGCAGCACGTCACCACGCTCAACAAGTATATATCACTCTCTATCGAGGAACTGAAGGATTTCTTCCGCAACGAGCTCTGCAGTGAGGAGTACATTCTCACAGCCAAGGATGTCGCTGCGATTGAAACCATCGAACAGGAGTACTACACGCCCGAGTTCATATTCGGCAACAATCCCGCTTATTCCACGGTCAAGAGTCTGCGCATTGACGGGGTGGGCGAGTTCCGTGCCACTCTTGATGTCAAGGACGGGAAGATACGCCGTGTAGACCTCTCGGGCGATTTTTTCATTGTCGGTGACATTGACGGAATGCTGCTCTCAAGGCTCAAGGGAGTGCCTCTTGAGCGCGAGGCGTTGGAAAGTGTGCTTGAAGGCGTCGATTGCAGCGCAGTGATAATGAACTTGAAGAAAGAACAACTTATAAACTTATTAACTGACTGATTTATGGAAAACAAGAGAACCTGTCTTTATGACAAGCATGTGGCGTTAGGTGCATTGATAAGCCCGTTCGGCGGCTTTGACATGCCAATACAGTACACCAACATCGTCGATGAGCACAATGCAGTGCGTCAGGCGTGCGGAATATTCGATGTATCTCACATGGGAGAGGTGCTCGTTACCGGCCCCGAGAGTGAGAAGTTCGTGAACTATATCTTTACCAATGACATTGCGGGTGCTCCCGACGGCAAGATATTCTATGGCATGATGTGTCACCCTACAGGTGGTGTTGTCGATGACCTGCTTGTCTACAGAATGGGTGCACAGCGTTTCTTCCTTGTCATCAATGCATCGAACATTGACAAGGATGTCGCATGGATTATGGAGCACGCGAAGGATTTCGATGTCGTTGTCGAGAACCAGAGCGAGAAATACGGTGAGGTTGCCGTTCAAGGTCCGAAGACTGAGGAGATAGTCGAGCGCATCCTTGGCATCCAATGCAGCGACCTTGCATTCTACACATGCAAGGAGGTTGAGATTGCAGGAGAGACAATCATCATCAGCCGCACAGGCTACACTGGTGAGGACGGCTTTGAAATCTATGCTTCACATGCATTCACAAATGAGGTGTGGGATAAGCTCGTCGGTAGCGGCGAGGTAAAGCCATGCGGTCTCGGTTGTCGCGATACACTCCGTTTTGAGGTTGGTCTTCCTCTCTACGGCGATGAGCTTACCGATGAGATTACTCCTCTTGAGGCAGGCTTGGGTATGTTCGCGAAACTCGATAAGGATTTCATCGGTCGCGATGCCCTTGTAGCACAGAAAGCCGAGGGTCTCAAACGCAAGATTGTGGGTATTGAGCTCAAGGACAAGGCTATCCCACGTCACGGCTATGAGGTAGAAGCAGACGGTAAGGTTATCGGTGTAGTCACTACCGGCTACAACTCTATTTCTACAGGCAAGAGCGTGTGCATGGCGATGCTTGATATTGATTATGCAAAGCTTGACACTGAGGTTGCTGTACGCATCTGCAAGAAGGTGTTCCCCGGAGTGGTTACCAAGAAACGTTTCTACGACAAGAACTATAAGAAATAAAAAGCAGATTGTCATTCCTGAGCATTTTTTTGAGATACTTCGTTTCACTCAGTATGACAAATACTTTATTGCAATAGCTAAAAACTTAAATAACTAACCATTAAAATTTTTATTATGAGCACAATTTTGGAAGGACTCTATTACGCAGAGTCACACGAGTATGTAAAGGTAGAGGGAGAATTCGGTTATGTAGGTATCACAGACTATGCACAGCACGAGCTTGGCAACGTGGTATACGTTGATATGCCTGAGGTTGATGATGAGGTTACTGCAGGCGAGGACTTCGGCGCGGTAGAGAGCGTAAAGGCTGCCAGCGACCTTATCTCTCCTGTAAGCGGTACAGTAGTCGAGGTCAATGAGGCTCTCAATGACAATCCCGAGCTTGTTAACAGTGACCCATACGCAAACTGGATTATCAAGGTTCAGCTTTCTGACCCTTCAGAGGTAGAGAATCTGATGGATGCAGAGGCGTATAAGGCTGCTATAGGCGAATAACTTTCGCTACTGTCAAAAAGCGAATTGCCTTCTCCGACTGTTTTAGGCTTGTTTGAAACGCATTATTTTGTCATCCCGACAGAGCGGAGCGACGAGGGATCTCATAATCGCATATAATGAGATATCTCACATGCGTTCGATATGACAATATAGGACGGAGGGCAACCTAAATGGAATCATTATGAAATATTTCCCTCATACCCAACAGGATATTCAGCAGATGCTTGAAGTTGCGGGGCTCAAGTCCATGGACGAGCTCTTTGGCGAGATTCCGCAGCAGCTGCTGTTCAACCGCGAATTCAACCTCCCCGAGGCTATGTCCGAGGTTGAGATACGCAACTATTTTGAGGCACTCGGCAAGCGCAACAGCGACCTTGTATGCTTTGCGGGCGCGGGTGTCGAGGACCATTATTCTCCGTCGGTGATAGCACCTCTCATCTCCCGCGGCGAATTCCTTACAGCATACACTCCTTACCAGCCTGAGATTTCACAGGGTACATTGCAGTATATCTTCGAGTACCAGTCGATGATTTGCGAGCTGACAGGAATGGATGTTACCAATGCTTCAATGTATGACGGCACAACAGCTACAGCCGAGGCTATGATGATGTGTGTTGCCATTGCCAAGAAACGCAATAAGGTACTTGTATCAGCAACTGTCGACCCAAAGGTGAAGCGCGTTGTCGAGACCTACGCAAAGTATCAGGGTGTAGTCATTGAGACTATCGCTGAGAAGGATGGCGTTACCGACCTTGCCGACCTTGAGGCAAGACTCGCTGCCGATGACGTGGCAGGCGTTATCCTTGCACAGCCTAACTTCTACGGTATTGTAGAGGATTATGCCGGTGTTGCCGATATGTGCCATGCAAAGAAGGCTCAGCTTGTGATGAATGCCAAGCTATCTGCTCTTGCAGTGCTCAAGACTCCGGCAGAGTGGGGCGCAGACATCGCTTGCGGTGATGCGCAGTCGCTTGGTATTCCAATGAGTTACGGCGGTCCTTATGTGGGATATCTTGCTTGTACAAACGCACATGTTCGCAAGCTTCCCGGACGCATCGCGGGGGCAACAACAGATGTAGACGGCAAGCGTGCATTCGTACTTACATTGCAGGCACGCGAGCAGCATATCCGCCGCGAGAAGGCGAACAGCAACATCTGTTCCAATCAGTCGCTCATGGCATTGTGGGTAACAATCTACATGTCGATAATGGGCAACAAAGGCTTGAACGATGCATGCTCGCTCTCATACAGTGGCGCGCATTACCTTGCTCTGCAACTTGTGGCTACGGGCAAGTGTGCAATGGCATATGACAAGCCTTTCTTCAATGAGTTTGCCGTAAAGACAACCGTTCCTGCGCAGCAGGTGCTTGAGGCTCTCCTTGCAAACGGCATTCTCGGCGGTGTACGCATTGCCGACGATACTCTGCTTGTATGCGTTACAGAGCAGCGTTCAAAGGCCGAGATGGACAAGTTTGTAGAAATAGTAAGTAACATTTAATATAAGGAGGAGATACTATGATACGCAATTATGACAAATTGATATTCGAGCTCTCAAAGGAGGGCCGCACAGGATATTCTCTTCCAAAGAATGAACTGAAAGAGCATCACTGCATCTGCCAGTTGCCGGCAAACCTCAAACGCGAGTCGGCTCCCGGGCTCCCCGAGGTTACCGAGTTCGACGTGGTACGTCACTACACCAACCTCTCTAACAAGAATTTCGGAGTAGATACAGGTTTCTATCCATTGGGCAGCTGCACCATGAAGTACAACCCGCGCATCAACGAGGAGATAAGTGCATTGCCGTCATTCGCACGTCTGCATCCGGCTACTCCGGTAGAGGCAGCACAGGGTGCTCTTGAGGTATACTACAACCTTGCCGAGTCGCTTGCCGAGATTAGCGGCCTTGGAGCATTCACGCTGAACCCTTACGCCGGTGCACACGGTGAGCTTACAGGTCTTATGATTATGCGCTCATACCACATGCAGCGCGGCGACCTCAAGCGTACAAAGGTTATCGTGCCCGACAGTGCCCATGGTACCAACCCCGCGAGTGCGGCTGTCTGCGGCTTGCAGATTGTAGAAGTAAAGTCCACAGCCAACGGTACAGTAGACGTTGAGGACTTGAAGCCTTTGCTCGATGACACTGTTGCCGGCATCATGATGACAAACCCCAACACCCTCGGTATCTTCGAGACTGAAATTCCCGAGATTGCACGCCTTGTACATGAGTGCGGCGGCTTGCTCTACTACGATGGAGCCAACCTCAACGCAGTGCTCGGCAAATGCCGTCCCGGTGACATGGGCTTCGACATCATGCACATCAACCTTCACAAGACCTTCTCTACACCTCACGGTGGCGGTGGCCCCGGTGACGGCCCGGTAGGCGTACGCGCTGGCCTTGAGGCTTTGTTGCC
>JAFXGX010000040.1 GCA_017536695.1 Bacteroidaceae bacterium
CTTCTCCCAATGCACCAGTATGACCGAAATCACCATCCCTGCCAATGTCGAGTATCTGGGTGGATTCACCCAATGCAAGAATCTGGAGAAGGTTATCTTCGAGGAGGGCAGCAAGCTCAACACCATAGGCAAGATGGCTTTTTATCAATGCTTTAAGCTTTCGACCATAACACTCCCCGATGGAGTGACAAGCGTAGAGCAACAGGCCTTCGAAGATTGCGATGCTTTGATTGGCCTGAACATCCCCGATGGAATAACAACCATCAGCAAGCAGGTATTTTATAAATGTGACAACCTGAAGGACATCGTACTCCACTCAGGCATAACATCAATCGGTGACGGTGCTTTCCAGGAATGCCGTTCATTGGAGACTCTTGTAGTGCCCGCAAACGTCACAAATATCGGTTCTAATGCATTTATGTCCTGTGAGAGTCTGAAAAACGTCAACATCCCCAGTGGAGTCACAACTATTTATAACTCTACATTCCAGAATTGCAAGAGCCTCCCCACCATAGCATTGCACGACAATATTACAAAAATAAGCAATAGTGCCTTTGCCTATTGTGAGACACTGGACAATATTACCATCCCCGCTTCCGTGTCAGAGATCGAAGAGCGTGCATTCTACGGATGCTCCAATCTGAAGAGCATCGAGATACCCTCGGGCATAACTGAACTCTCTTCTTATATCTTCTGTCAATGCACATCACTTGCAGAGGTTAAGCTTCCCTCTTCTCTACACGAGATTAAGGGTAATGCATTCAACCAGTGTACGGCACTTGTCAATACCGATTTCTTACCTGAGAACTTGACAAAAATTAACTCTCGTGCATTCTACTATTGCAAAGGACTGACAAGCATCTACATTCCAGCAAGCGTGACAACAATAGGTACCGAAGCATTCTATGGTTGTACAGGACTGACAGTTGCCGGCATACCCCAAACAGTGGTTTCTATGGGTAACACAGTCTTTGGCGGTTGCACAAGTCTCGTGAGCTATACCGTGCCTTCATGTGTGACAAAGATTAACGCTTATGAATTCCAGAATTGTACTTCGCTTGTATCTGTCACACTCCCCGAAACAATCACAGAAATAGGTAACTATGCATTCGATGGTTGCACATCTCTTTCCTCCATCAATATACCCAATGGTGTGACAAAACTCGGGGAACATTCGTTTGATGAGTGTAAAAGCCTTACAACCATAACGTTGCCTGAAAGTATAACCACCTTAGGTATGGGGGTGTTTTATGGATGTACAGCCTTGGAGAGCGCCGACCTTTCGGCTTGCACCCTTACAATACTACCCAATTCATCGGTAGGAGAGATGAACGGCATATTTCAGGGTTGCAGTAACCTGAAAGAGGTAAAGATGCCAAAGGGTGGTGTCACCTTGCTCAGTGGAACATTCAAGGATTGTACTGCACTGACCGGAGTGGTGTTGCCCGAAGGTGTAAAGACTGTGGGACACTCCTGTTTCTTGAATTGTACTGCGCTGCAGAGTGTCACACTTCCCGAGGGGCTTGAGACAATCGGCTATCAGTCGTTCAGATTTTGCAAGGCACTTGACAATGTCGTGCTGCCGTCTACGGTGACAGTGCTGGATGATGAAGCCTTCAGAGGTTGCGTCTCCTTGAGCGCCATCGCCATCCCCAATGGCGTGACCAGAATCGAAGACTACGCATTCAGGGGTTGTACGAGTCTGAGCAGTGTGAGTGTACCGTCCGGTGTGACCTATTTGGGCAACTATGCGTTTGAGGACTGCCCGATGGCTTCATTCACTGCACCGGCCGAACTGAATACTATCGGTGGGCACACATTCGATGGTTGTACCAACTTGACCACCTTGACATTCCCTGCAAAGGTAGAGACAGTAGGGCCATATGCATTCCAGGATTGCAACAACCTGACCGACATCTATTGGTGCTCCAATCCCAACTTCCATGTGTATGCATTCAGTCAGTGTAATGCACGCATACATCTGACACTCAATGATGCCGATGCCACCGATTTCGCCTGCAAAAACGAGAATACCTATCACACGGCAAGCTATACAAGAGCACTGCCCACGGGAAAGTACGGCACCATCGTGCTCCCCTTCGTTCCCGATGCTGCGTGTATGGCCAATTATACTTTCTATAAGCTGACATCGGCCGATGACGGTACGCTCACCTTTGATGAGGTGTCATTACCCCAATCCAACGCCCCCTATCTGTACAAACTGAAAAGTGGCGATGCCGTTCCCCTTGTATCCACTACAAGCGTAACCATCGGTGCTGCGATGGGTGAGTCTTCCACTATCGATGCTACATGGGCAATGATACCTTCATTCAGCAACGAGACCATTGATTGTGCGTCGGATGCCAGGAAGAACTACTATGCCTATAGCTCGGCCAACCATCAGCTGAACCAGATAACCGAAACACTCACCGTAAAACCCTATCGCGCCTATTTCACCACAGAGGCAAGCAGCGTGGCGAAAGTAAGGGTGCGCACTCGCAACGGTGAGGAGACAATAATCGATGCTGTCGAGATAGACGGACTCACCCCCGAGGTGTACTACGACCTCAATGGACGCCGTGTGGCACATCCCGAGAAAGGTATCTACATCGTAAATGGGAAGAAACGTATTTTATAATACACAATACAGAAACGCATGAAGACAAACTATATCAAACCGGATTTGGAGGTTGTTGATGTGGAAATGGCACAGATGATTGCCACATCACAAATCGAGATTGGCGAAAGCAAGAAGGAGGGTACCACCGATGTCAATGGTCACCGAGGAACATGGGGAAACTTATGGGACTAACAAATGGAAAATAAACCGTAAGAGATTGAATATTAAGGTGCTATCATCTCTCCCATATGAGGAGGGGGATTTGTTCGGACATAATGCCATGCGCTGTTGTGGGACACTGTTGTGCCCTGCGGTAGCGCATGGCGTTTTTTATAAAAATACATTATCTACTAACCATATAAATTTTACGATTATGAAAAAGAATGCTAATCAGAAGATTTGGAAGATGATGTCCCTGTGGTGCAGGGCGACTGGACGAAGGCCATCAACGAGGCAACCGTATGGAGTGGAGCTGTGACCGTCAAGGGCACCGTCTACGTCAATGCCGAACTTACCATCAAGCCGGGTACGGTAGTAACGTTCCGTGAGGATGCCCAGCTTTACGTGCAGAACGAGGGCAGCATCAAGGCCGTAGGTCTGGCCGACACGGTTATAGTACTGAAAGCCCACGAGCAGGGTGCCGACTGGCAGCGTATCTACATCAAGACAACACCAGCAAGAGCAGCAAGTTTGCTTACTGCCACATCAGCGGTGCCAAGAAAGCCATCGAGGTATATTATAACAAGGTGTCTGTAGACAACTGCGTCATCAAGGATTGCAGCGTCAATGGCGTGTATCTGAACAACAGTGAGTTCGGCTCATTCACCGCCAACACCATCAGCGACTGCGAGGAGTATCCCTTGGTAATACCACAGCACAGCCGTATTGCCGAAGCTGTTGTCAAAAGTACCTCTCCAGCAACCATCGGCATCATCGCAGAAACAACTGCTATACACACAATCGATGTGCGAAGAGATGAGTACAATCTTTTCACACTCCTGCGGCACACGCTTAGCAAAGAGCAACGCAAGCGGTTGCCTTGAAATGAGTTTGTATTCCGTTTTTTCGAGCATGCGTTCAACCACCGCAACCCTGTCGGTCACGGTAAAGCACTCACCGTTATCTTTGCAGTCAACGGTGACGGCTTGCAGTATGTCGAAGAAGTCTTGTTGTGGGTGCATCGGAACCGGAGTATTCAATGGGCAGACACGCCGGTCTGCCTACGATTCTGTAACAAATTCTTTTTTTCACTATTACCAATAGGGAGTGAATAAAAGGCAAAGGTCAAGGCTTGCGAAGGCTTCAAAACCGCAGTTTACTGAGCGTAAATGAGGATTTTGAAGGCAAGCGTAACGCAGAGATTTGCTTTTTAGTCGCTTCCTATATTTTTTCTATTTTCAAATCATTCCTGCTTGCAATCACAAGCTTCTCGTACCTCTCAATCAGGCGCGGCAAACGCGAGAGACGCATGGAGAGCCGCACCATGCAGTCATTGTCGAAAACCTGTTCAACGACCTTTGGTTCCTCCTCTTTTACTATGCGCAGGACCTCGTTCAGGAGCGGATAAGAGAATTTGAGTATAATCTCGCCGTTGATTGTCTTCTCGACATGCTCCACAGCCTCCAAAGCCTCGGCTGCTGCTGCGCGATAGGCCACTATAAGGCCGCTGGTGCCAAGTTTCACGCCGCCAAAGTAACGCACTACAATAACAAGCACGTTAGTCAGTTCCTTGCTGTGTATCTGCCCCAGGATGGGCTTGCCCGCCGTACCCGACGGCTCGCCGTTGTCGTTAGAGCGCTCCTGGTCGCCACGCTCGCCAAGGCGATAGGCATAGCACACATGACGAGCATCGTAATATTTCTTCTGATACGCCTCGATATGCCCCTTCACCTGTTCAATTGTAGTCACAGGAATGGCAAAAGCAAGGAATTTACTCCGTTTCTCGGTATAAATGGCCTCGCCCTGCTGTTCTATGGTCTTGTATATATCCTCTTCAAGCATTGTTATCCCTTTACTTTCTTTTCAAAATCCTTCATGCATGTTGCAAGCGTGCGTGCACCCTCGAGCGGCATCGCATTGTAGCACGATGCTCGGAAACCGCCCACCGAGCGATGCCCTTTTATAGCCACTACTCCACGCGATGCGGCAAAATCAATAAAATCGCCCTCAAGCCCCTCATATCCAGTAGCCATGACAAAATCTATATTCATATATGAGCGGTCCTCTTCGGCGGCCGTTCCGCAGAAAAGTGCGTTACGCTCTATCTCATCATACACGACAGCCGCACGCTCAGCCGCGCGTCGTTCCATCTCGGGCACACCGCCTTGAGCCTTTACCCAGCGCAGGTTACAGAGCGCAGTGTAGATAGGCAATGTGGGCGGGGTATTGAACATCGAACCGTTCGCAATGTGTACGCGGTAATCGAGAATTGACGGGATTGCACGTTCCACCTTGCCGAGCGCACTCTCTTTGAGAATAACGAACGAAAGCCCCGACTGCGCAAGGTTCTTCTGTGCACCGCCATAGATGCAGCTGTACTTTGACACATCTACCGGACGCGACAGGATATCGGACGACATATCGGCCACCAGAGGCACCGGCGAATCAATGTCACTGCGCAACTGCGTTCCGTATATCGTGTTATTTGATGTAATATGCAGATAATCGACATCTGAAGGAACGGTAAAATCCTTGGGGATATAACTGAAAGCCTTGTCGGCCGATGAAGCGACCTCGACCACTTCACCGAAAAGAGACGCCTCCTTAATAGCCTTGCTTGCCCAGGTTCCCGTATTCAGATAGGCTGCCTTCTTTGCAAGCAGATTGAAAGGCACCATGCAGAAATGCATGCTTGCACCTCCGCCAAGGAACAGCACCTCGTAGCCGGCAGGCACATCAAGCAGTTCTTTCATAAGCGCACGCGCCTCATCGAGAATAGGCTTGAACTCCGTCGAGCGATGGCTCAGTTCCATCAGCGACAGCCCCATGCCGTCATAATCGAGTACTGCGGCAGCAGTCTGTTCCACCACCTCACGCGGCAGCATTGAAGGACCTGCATTGAAATTATATTTTATCATCAATATCTTTTTTATAAAGTGCGAAGTTAAGAAATAATGAAGGAAAACGAGAAGAAACCGGCAAAATTGTTGCACTGGATTGGTAATGCAATCATCGCCATTCCTGTCACTTTATACGGGCCGGCATTATCAATGTCTTCACACCCTTTATCTTCTCGCCTTCGACTTTTTTAAGCAGCGCACGCATCTGTTTAAGTTTTACAGCAACATATGCGTAATTGTCAAAGACAAGGATTGTACCCACCTCATCAGGCCTCAAGCCACCTTTCTTCATAAAGAAACCCGCGAGGTCGCCACGGCTGATTTTGTCGCGCTTGCCCTTGCCCACATAGAGTGCCGTCCACTCGGGAGCAGAAGGCAATGTATTGCGCCTTGGCAACGTATATTCTTCAAGTTCCGCTGGCACAAAATCGGGCAGCTCCTTGTTCTCGAATGCCATCATATACACAGCACCCTCGGCCTCCCAACGGGCGGTGCGTCCGTTGCGGTGCGTGAATATGTCAGCCGAAAGGGCACGCTGATAATGGACAACGTGCCTTACATCCTTGATGTCAAGGCCACGCGCAGCAAGGTCTGTACTCACAAGGATATTAGAGCAACCGCTGGTAAAACGATACAGCGCAAGCTCACGCTGTTTCTGCTCCATAGCTCCGTTATACGCGACACAATGGAGCGAAGCCTTCGTCAGATAACGGTAAACCTCATCGACAGTCTCGCGGAAATTACAGAAGACAATTGCCGGCTCGCCACCGAACGAGCAAAGAAGAGAAAACAGTTTTTCAAGCCGCTTGTCTGGAGTTGTCGTTATGGTATAGAACGAAGTGCGCACGACAGGCTGCTCACTACCCTTGCGGTAATCGAGTTTCACGATATCGGTCACGCCGGCAAACTGCGGAATTTCAGCGGCATCAGTAGCCGAGAGCAGAAAGCGCGAGGTAACGGCCGGAAGCTTCTCAATGAGTTTCGACATCTCATCTTGAAAACCCATTTCCAAGCATTTATCAAACTCATCTATAATAAGATGAGTGCATTTATCTACTGTAAAGCTCGAGCGGTTCAAATGGTCGAGAAGACGTCCTGGAGTACCTACTATCAAAGCCGTCGAGACACCACCGAGCGAAGCTGTTTCCTGTTCAAGAGGACGACCGCCGTAGAGGGCTGTCATATGGAACGGAGTGGACATTGCGCGCCACACCTCGAACACCTGCTTGGCAAGTTCACGTGAGGGGAGCACAATCATCGCCTGCACTCCTTTGCATGAAACGTCGAGCCTCTCGAGCAACGGCAACAGGAAAGCAAGTGTCTTTCCTGTTCCTGTTGGCGAGAGAAGCACCATACTGCTATTGCCACGACAATGCTCAATAGCCGCCGACTGCATGTCGTTGAGTCTCTCAATATCGAGTCTTCGCAACGCGTTGCGTTGCATTTCGTTCAATTCGGCACTCATCTGCATTCAATATAATACCCTTTTGTATTGCGTATTCTCTGAAGTTCCTCTTTCAAACCATTTACCAGCGTAGGATTCTCTGCAGCTACATTATTGTTCTCATCGAATTCGCCGTCAACCATCTTATACAATTGAGGCTCTGTAGAATATCCCGTCTCAATCTTCGGCCCCCAAGGAACCATCGACAGCCCGCCTTTAGGCTCAATATATTTCCACCCGAACATTATCAGCGAAAGTGTGTGATTGGCAGCCATTTCCACCGCAAAGGGACGGCCGCCGTCATCAGCTCCAAGCCATGTATTCCTTTCTATCGGTGCGCCGTCGGATGAAAGAGGTTTTACGCCACCGACGCCCGTTATACTTGCCATGACATCAAGGAAGTCTATCTGTGATACAAGTCCATCTTTAACAGCCGGGTTCTTGATCATTGCAGGCCAATGAACTATGAAAGGAACACGCGTGCCCCCCTCGAATGTACTGTACTTTCCTCCACGCAAACCGCCTGTCGGCGAGTGTTCGCCTGCAAGCTCCTCAGCCTCATCGGCATATCCGTCATCAAGCACAGGACCATTATCGCTTGTCAATATAATCAATGTATTTTCAAGGAGACCCTGCTCTTCAAGAGCCCTGACCACTTCGCCCACGCTCCAGTCGAACTGGGATATAGCATCGCCACGCAACCCCATAGAACTTGTACCACGGAACCGTTCATGTGGAAAACGCGGAACATGTACATCATTGGTTGCAAAGTAGATAAAGAATGGTTGTTCACTATTTTCCTTAATGAATTCGACAGCCTTGCATGTTATGCTGTCGGCTATATTCTCATCCTTCCACAACGCCGTTCCGCCGCCCTTCATGTAACCTATGCGGCCTATTCCGTTTACAATTGACATGTCATGTCCATGAGAGTGCTTCAGATTATACAGTAGCTCGGGATTCTCACGCCCCGTAGGTTCGCCGTCGAAATTCTGCCTGTAACTTACGTATATCGGTGCTTCAGAATCATAATTCGCCACCCTGCCGTTCTCTATGAATACACATGGTACCCTATCGGCCGTAGCCGCCATAATGTAAGAATAGTCGAAGCCGATATCTGCCAAAGCGGGCGATATTTCACCATTCCAATCCTGCTTTCCGGTTTCGGAACCAAGCCCAAGATGCCACTTTCCGAATGCAGCAGTCGTATATCCGGCATCCTTGAAAACGTCGGCTACAGTGTACTGTTCAGGAGTGACAATCATTGCAGCGTTGCCTGCGGCGACATCGGTCCCCTGCTTACGCCATGGATACTCCCCTGTGAGCAGCGAATACCGCGAAGGGGTGCTCGTAGAAGCTACTGCATGAGCATTCGTAAAGCGCAAGCCATTTGCAGCTAAACTATTAACATTTGGTGTTTTAACACCCTTGGCACCATAGCATTCAAGGTCACCAAAGCCAATATCATCGGCATATATAAGAACCACATTAGGAAGCGTGCGTTCCGCACTCTCCTGAGCCTGCATTGCAATAGGAGACACAAGTGCAAACGAGCATATCCCCAAGCTGATTTTGTCCATTGTGAAATAATATTTTTCACGAAAATAATAAAATTATGCCATTTTCTGTTATCAACCGTATTAAAAAATCAAAATCTGCCATTTTGACACCAAGTGTCATGCAAATTGAGTATCTTTGCACAAATTATGTGCCAAAAACTCCATTGGCAAGATATTTGTTATTATTGATGTAGAAAAATTTTGAGACATGAGCGAAAAAGATAAAGAGATTCTGGAAGATGCCGTAAACGAGAATGTCGGCACAAACGATGAGAACGCGCAGGAGAGCACTGAGCAAGAGAACGCAGGAGAGGAGAATGTCGAGCCTGAGAACAGTGAGCTAACAAACGAAGAGAGAGTGCAGAAGGAACTTGATGAGGCAAACGAGAAGATTGCAATGCTCGAGGACAGATATCTTCGACAGATAGCTGAGTTCGACAACTACCGCAAACGCACCATGAAGGAGAAAGCCGAGCTTATAAAGAATGGTGGCGAACGTACAATCGAGGCTATCCTTCCCGTACTCGATGACTTTGAACGTGCACTCGACAACATGGCGAAAGATGAGAATGCTGCTGAAGCGATGAAGGGCGTGGAACTCATATACAACAAGTTCATAGGCATTCTGAAGCAAAATGGCCTGCAGAAGATTGAGACAGAAGGTGCAGACTTCGATACCGACTACCACGAGGCAATAGCTATGGTCCCGGCATTCGAAGAGAGCCAGAAAGGCAAGGTACTCGACTGCATCCAGAGCGGTTACATGTTAAATGAAAAGGTAATACGCCACGCGAAAGTAGCCGTCGGCGAATAATCTACACAATATGGCAAAACGAGACTACTATGAAGTGCTGGGCATAAACAAGAGTGCTACAGCCGATGAGATAAAGAAGGCCTATCGCAAGATGGCTATAAAATACCACCCCGACAAGAACCCGGGCGACAAGGAGGCCGAGGAGAAATTCAAGGAGGCAGCCGAGGCATACAGCGTGCTGAAAGACCCCGAGAAGAAGGCACAGTACGACCAGTTCGGCCATGCGGGCATGAATGGCGGTGCCGGAGGATTCGGTGGCGGCAGCATGAACATGGATGACATATTCTCGATGTTCGGCGACATCTTCGGCGGCAGAGGATTCGGAGGGTTCGGAGGATTCGGTGGTTTTGGAGGCGGCGGCGAGCGTCAGCAGCCAAGATTCCGCGGTTCCGACCTCAGAGTAAAGGTAAGACTGAACCTGAGCGAGATTTCCGAGGGTGTGACAAAGAAGTTCAAACTGAAGAAGAACATCGTATGTCCGCACTGTAATGGCAGCGGAGCGGAAGGCAACTCTACCGAGACATGCCCCGATTGCCACGGAACCGGACGCACCGTACGCACCGTACGTACCCCGTTCGGCATAATGAACAGCGAGACCACATGTCCCAAGTGTAACGGCGAGGGAAGAATCATAAAGAACAAGTGCAGCCACTGTAACGGCGAGGGTGTAATTGCGGGAGAGGAGATTGTAGAGGCAAGCATCCCCGCAGGAGTACAGGAGGGCATGGTGCTGACCATGCGCGGCAAAGGAAACGCGGGACGTCGCAACGGCATAGCCGGTGACCTGCAGATAGTTGTGGAAGAGGAGCAGCACGAGACACTTATACGTCAGGAGAACGACCTCATATTCAACCTGTTGCTCGACATCCCCACCGCGACCCTGGGCGGTACGGTCGAGATTCCGACAATTGACGGCAAGGCAAAAGTTACAATCAATCCCGGAACACAGCCAAGCACCGTAATGCGTTTGCGCGGAAAGGGTTTGCCGGTACTGAACGGATACGGACGCGGAGACATTATCGTGAACATAAGCGTGTATATCCCCGAGACATTGAACAAGGATGAGAAGAAGAGCATAGAGAAGTTCAGGGAGTCGGACAATTTCAGGCCAAGCGAGGGAATAAAGGATAAGATATTCCGCCGTTTCAAGAACTTTTTTGAATGATTATGACATACGAAGAGACTGTCACATATCTTTACAACTGCGCACCGCCCTTCCAGCAAGTAGGCGGTGCTGCTTACAAAGAGGGGCTTACAACCACAGTCGCGCTTGACGACCATTTGGGAAACCCACACAGTAAGTTCCGCACGATACACGTTGCAGGCACGAACGGGAAAGGCTCCACCTCGCACACAATAGCCGCAATCCTACAGGAGAGCGGTTACAAGGTAGGACTTTACACATCGCCTCACCTCATTGATTTCCGCGAAAGAATGAGAGTAAACGGCAAGGTTGCACCCAAGGAGTATGTTGTGGAGTTTGTAGAGAGACACAGGGCATTCTTTGAGCCGCTTAGTCCTTCGTTCTTTGAATTGACCACCGCCATGGCGTTCAACTGGTTCGCCGAGCAGGAGGTTGACATCGCCGTAATAGAAGTAGGCCTCGGCGGCCGTCTCGACTGCACCAATATAATCACTCCCGAGCTCTGCATCATAACGAACATCAGCCTCGACCACACACAGTTCCTGGGCAGCACCGTCAAGGAGATTGCAGCTGAGAAAGCAGGCATCATAAAGAGCGGAGTACCGGTTGTCATCGGCGAGGCCACAGAAACGACAGCAGAGGTTTTCAGAGAGAAGGCCGGGAAGGTCGGTGCCCCGATATTCTTCGCCGAGGAGGAGAAGCATGTTACAAGCGCAACACCATGCAGGAGCGGATTTGAATACATGACAAGAGAGTACGGCATCATAAACGGCGAGTTGGGAGGATTCTGTCAGGAAAAGAACGCCAACACAATACTTTGCGCCATAGACAAGCTACGGCAAAAGGGGGTTGAAACGACAGCCGAATCAGTGCGAAAAGGATTTACAAATACCACAGCATTGACAGGCCTCATGGGGCGTTGGCAGACAATAAGCGAGAGTCCACATATAGTATGCGATGCCGGACACAATATCGGAGGCATTGAATACGTATCCAGACAACTTGAGACACAAGAGTGCGACACACTGCGCATCGTGTTCGGAATGGTAAGCGACAAGGATATAACGGCGGTACTTGCCATGATGCCAAAGAAGGCCGAATACTATTTTACACAGGCAAGCATACAGAGAGCCATGCCCGCCGCAGAGCTTAAGGAGAAAGCATCGGCATTCGGGCTTATAGGCAACGCCTACCCCACTGTTCCCGAAGCACTCAAGGCCGCAACAGCAGAGAGCAACGGCAACGACTTCATTTTTGTAGGTGGCAGCTGTTTCATAGTAGCCGACCTTCTGGCAAGCGCCAAGGGAGAGCAATGAAACAGCAGCAAAGGTTATCAAGAGGCGTTTAAGCGACATAAAATCAGCGAAAGCGGGAATTTGTGAACATTTCCCGCTTTCGCTGATTTTTATTTTCATTTTCCTTTGCCGTAAACCTTTTTTTTATTTTATTTGCGGAGAAATAGCTATTAACTACCAGAAATATGAATTGTACTGAAAACCTTTCACAATTGAAGGCCGCCGACTTTGTCAAGAACATCGGCGGCAAAGAGACAGCGCTATTTATCTTGAAGAACAAAGCAGGTAGCGAAGTTGCAATTACAAACTACGGAGGCGCAATATGTAGCATCATGGTTCCTGACAAGAACGGCAACTATGCGAACGTAATCCAGGGACATGACAGCATCGAAAACCTGCTGAACAGCCCCGAGCCATTCCTCAGCACACTTGTAGGACGTTACGGCAACCGCATATGCAAGGGCAAATTCACAGTTGACGGAAAAGAGTACAGTCTCGCCATCAACAATGGCCCTAACCACCTCCACGGCGGCCCTACAGGTTTCCACGCAAGAGTATGGGATGCCGAGCAGGTTGACGGTCAGACATTGAAGCTCCACTATCTTTCGGCAGACATGGAAGAGGGATTCCCCGGCAACCTTGATGTGACAGTCATCTACACATTCACCGATGAGAACGAGCTCAGAATCGAATACACAGCAACTACCGACAAAAAGACTATCGTGAACCTCACAAGCCACGGTTTCTTCTCACTCTCAGGTATTGCAAATCCAACAGCCACAATAGACAATCTTATTTGCGAAATCAATGCCGATTTCTTTGTCCCCATTGATGACACATCGGTACCTTACGGATGCATCGCGCCTGTCAAGGGTACAGCATTCGACTTTACAGTCCCGACGGCTGTAGGCGCGCGCATTGATGCAGATGAGGAGCAGATAAAGCATGGTGCAGGCTACGACCACTGTTATGTCCTCAACAAGAAGGAGGTCGGCGAGTTGAGCTTCGCTGCCAAGGTAACAGAGCCTGTAAGCGGACGTACCATGGAGGTATACACCACCGAGCCGGGTGTCCAGGTATACACATCGAACTGGCACAGCGGCTTTGCCGGCGCACACGGTGCCACATTCCCAAAGCGCAGTGCCATCTGTTTCGAGGCACAATGCTTCCCCGATTCTCCTAACCGCGCACACTTCCCCAAGGTGACATTGTGCCCGGGCGAGACATACAAGCAGATTACTGTATATAAATTCGGTATAGAGAAATAATTCATTAATAAACTAATTTTTAAAAGCTATGAGTAATCAAAAGAAACAATGGGGAGCTATCATCGTAATGATTGCGCTCTTCGCAATGATTGCCTTCGTGACAAACCTCTGCTCACCAATGGCAAACATCATCAAGGCACAGGGAGACATTCCTGAAGTACTTGCACAGATCGGTAACTACGGCAACTTCGTTGCTTATCTTGTTATGGGTATCCCTGCAGGTATGCTTATTGCAAAGTACGGTTACAAGAAGACAGCGCTTATCGGTCTTACAGTAGGTATCATCGGTATTCTGGTACAGTGGTTCAGCGGTATGATCGATGCTAAGGAGAGCCTTGGCCTCGTGTTCGGCGTATACCTCGTAGGTGCTTTCATCGCAGGTTTCTGTATGTGTATCCTCAACTGTGTCGTTAACCCCATGCTCAACCTTCTTGGCGGTGGCGGTAACAGCGGTAACCAGCTCATCCAGCTCGGTGGTGTGTTCAACTCTTCAGCTGCTGTTGCAGTATACATCATCATGGGTGCTCTCATCGGTAAGATTTCAAAGGATACAGCTATATCTGATGCTACTCCGGCGTTGATGATTGCTCTCGCAATCTTCGTTATCGCGTTCATCGTTATCCTCTTTACCAAGATCGAAGAGCCAGAGCAGGCACCTGTTGAGGTAAGCCTCATCAAAGGCGCTTTGAAGCACCGTCACTTTACACTCGGTATCCTCGCAATCTTCCTTTACATGGGTATTGAGGTAGGCGTTCCTACATACGTAAACATGTACCTTGTGAACACTCCTGAGCTCGGTATCTCTGCAGCCACAGCAGGTCTCATCGTTGCTGTATACTGGTTCATGATGCTTATCGGCCGTTTCGTCGGTGCAAGTATCGGTAACAAGGTATCAAGCCGCGCGATGATTACTACAGTATCTATCGCCACACTTGTACTCGTTGCATTCGGTATGTTCTCAAGCCCTGAGACAACAGTAGAGGTTCCTGGTATCGACTGGGGTACATTGACACTCATCTGGGCTGAGGTTCCGGTAGGTATCTTCGCATTCCTGCTCGTTGGTCTCTGCACATCAGTGATGTGGGGCGGTATCTTCAACATGGCTGTTGAGGGTCTCGGCAAGTACACAGCTGTTGCTTCAGGTATCTTCATGACAATGGTATTCGGTTGCGCCGTAATGCTCGCTATCCAGGCTCAGGTTGCAGAGATGACAGACTACATGACAAGCTACTGGGTTGTTATGTTCTGTGCAGCATACCTCCTGTTCTATGCTCTTATCGGTTCAAAGCCAGCCAAGAAGTAATATGACAATCGACTAATATTTGTTTAACTACTAAATATTTTAAAACTATGGATATAGAATTTGTAAGAAGCCGCTTCATCAAGCACTTCGATGGTACAACAGGAAGCATCTATGCTTCTCCAGGCCGCATCAACCTCATCGGCGAGCACACTGACTACAACAACGGTTTTGTATTCCCAGGTGCTGTTGACAAGGGTATCATGGCAGAAATCAAGCCTAACGGTACAGATAAGGTTTGCGCTTACTCAATCGATGAGAAGGACTATGTTGAGTTCGGTCTGAAGGAGGAGGATGCTCCACGCGCTTCTTGGGCAAAATACATCTTCGGTGTATGCCGTGAGATGATTAAGCGTGGCGTTGACGTAAAAGGTTTCAACACTGCATTCGCAGGTGATGTACCCCTCGGCGCCGGCATGTCTTCATCAGCTGCTCTCGAGAGCACATTCGCATACGCATTGAACGACCTCTTCGGCGACAACAAGATTGACAAGTTCGAGCTCGCTAAGGTAGGTCAGGCAACTGAGCACAACTACGTAGGTGTCAACTGCGGTATCATGGACCAGTTCGCAAGCGTATTCGGCAAGTCAGGCAGCCTTATCCGTCTCGACTGCCGCTCTTTGGAGTACCAGTACTTCCCATTCAAGCCACAGGGTTACAAACTCGTTCTCATGAACACATGTGTTAAGCACGAACTCGTAGGTTCTCCTTACAACGAGCGCCGCTTGAGCTGCGAGCGCGTTGCCGAGGTCATCAAGGCAAAGCACCCCGAGGTTGAGTCACTGCGTGATGCAAACTTTGAGATGCTCGAGGAGGTTAAGGCTGAGTTGAAGCCCGAGGATTACAACCGCGCGAAATATGTTATCGGCGAGGTTGTTCGCGTACTCGACGTTTGTGCCGCTCTTGAGGCCGGCGACTACGAGACTGTAGGTAAGAAGATGTACGAGACACACTTCGGTCTGAGCAAGGATTATGAGGTAAGCTGCGAGGAGCTCGACTTCCTTGTAGACGTTGCTATCGACTGTGGCGTTACCGGTTCACGTATGATGGGCGGTGGCTTCGGCGGTTGCACAATCAACCTCGTTAAAGAAGAGTTGTACGAGATTTTCGTAGCAGAGGCTGAGAAGCGTTACAACGAGAAGTACGGCAAGGCACCAAAGGTGTACAACGTAGTTATCGGCGACGGTTCACGCAAAATCTGCTAATTATAAAGCAGCGACATATAAACAGGAAGTGGCAGCCCATGGGCTGCCACTTTTACACACAATAGTTTGAATAACAAGACAAATGGAGCAATCGCTCCATTTGTCTTGTTATATTCCTTTCATGCTAAGGCTTATGCGTCGGCGTTTAAGGTCGACCTCCACTACCCTTACCATTACCTGCTGGCCGAGTTTGACGACATCAGAGGGCGAAGAGACATACTTGTCGGCAAGCTGCGAGATATGCACAAGACCATCCTGATGCACTCCTATGTTTACAAAAGCCCCGAACGCTGTTATGTTCGAGACAAGGCCGGGAAGAATCATTCCCGCCCGCAAATCCTCAATCTCATGAACATTGGGGTCGAAAGAGAAAACCTTTGCCTGCTCGCGCGGGTCAAGACCTCGCTTGTTGAGGGCATCCATTATATCTGTGAGAGTAGGCATTCCCACCTTGTCGGTAATATACTTTGAAAGAACCACTTTCTTGCGCAGTTCACTGTTTGATATGAACTCCTCAAGAGAGACATTCATATCCTTCGCCATGCGGACAACAATCGCGTACGATTCGGGATGCACGGCCGTATTGTCAAGCGGCTCATCGCCACCAACGACGCGGAGGAAGCCCGCCGCCTGTTCAAAAGCCTTGCTGCCCAGACGTGGAACCTTAAGAAGTTCCTTGCGCGTACGGAAATCGCCATTTGCTGCACGATACTTCACTATATTTTCGGCAAGCGAAGGGCCAAGACCCGAAATGTGGGTAAGAATCTGCTTTGTGGCTGTGTTCAAATTTACGCCAACCTTGTTCACACAGCTTTCGACAACTACATCAAGGCGTTCCTTGAGCCTTGTCTGGTCTACACTGTGCTGATACTGTCCCACTCCAATTGAGCGCGGCTCAATCTTCACAAGTTCGGATAGCGGGTCTATCAACCGGCGTCCGATAGAGACAGCACCGCGTACAGTGACATCCTCATCGGGAAACTCCTCGCGTGCCACGGCCGATGCCGAATATACCGATGCGCCATCCTCGTTGACCGAGAAAATGTCGGGAGCAAGGCCAAGACGACGGACAAAATCCTCGGTCTCACGTCCTGCGGTACCGTTGCCGATAGCAAACGCCTCAATGGAATAGTCATTGACGAGAGAAGTTACCACACGCGCGGCTGAGTCCCGGTCGTTCTGAGGCGGATGCGGATAAATTACCGTATGACGGACAAGATTTCCCTGAGAGTCGAGGACAACAACCTTACATCCTGTACGGAAACCGGGGTCAATGGCAATGACCCTCTTCTGACCGAGTGGCGAAGACATGAGCAGTTGACGCAGATTCTCGGCGAAGACTGCTATCGCCTCATCATCGGCACGCTGCTTGGAGTTGGAACGTGTCTCGTTCTCGATAGAAGGGGCAAGCAGACGCTTGTAACCGTCAGCAACGGCAGCCTCGATATACTCGCGCGAAGATGAAGGACGTTTCACGAAACGTCTGTTAAGCTGCTCAATGGCAATCTCATTGTCGATGCCTATGGACATGCGGAGAAAACCCTCCTCCTCGCCGCGCATTATTGCAAGCAAGCGATGCGATGATATGCGAGCGATATTCTCCTCCCACTCATAGTAGTCTGCATATTTTATACCTTCGGCCTCCTTGCCCTTCACGACTCTTGAAACAAGCACTCCATGGCGCGCAAACTGACGACGCATGGCGTTACGGGCACCCTCATCCTCGGATACACGCTCGGCTATAATATCGCATGCACCGGCTATGGCGTCATCGGGCGACGGAACATCGGCCGAGACAAATCCTTGGGCGCGGCCGCGGATGTCGGCATTCTGCTGCAGCATGATGAGGTCGGCAAGAGGCTCAAGCCCACGCTCACGTGCGATTGTGGCACGAGTACGGCGCTTTGGCTTATAAGGCAGATATATATCCTCAAGCTCCACAGCATCGAAACAATCATCGATGCGCCTCTTCAGTTCAGGAGTAAGTTTACCCTGCTCCTCAATTGTCGCGATGATTGTATCCTTACGCTGTACGATTGCTTTCAGCTTTTCGTGCATATCCTTGATGTTACCTATGGCAACCTCATCCATCGAGCCTGTAGCCTCCTTGCGGTAACGTGCCACGAAAGGCACAGTGGCACCACCCTCAAGCAGCTCGACGGTATTCCTTACTTTATCGGCAGGAAAACCAAGTTCCTTCGAGATTATATTTATAAGCATAAGATTCATTTTTTGACAGCACGAAGATACAACAATTGCCGAGAAAACCGGTACTGTTGCGAAAAAAGAATAAAAACCCTCTCCGTTCCACAATTATTTATAAACAGCAGACAAAATCATCGCTGAAATATGTTCCACATTCAAACAAAAGTATTACTTTTGTAACAATTTAGGGAGAGCTATGCCCTCATGCAATGCCTTTCCCGGAATTATTGTGCGAAATAATTATTACTCATAACCATAACTGTAAATATGAATAGCAAGCAACTGATGAACAAGGCGGCAGACAATATCCGTATTCTGACTGCTGCAATGGTAGAGAAGGCAAAATCGGGACACCCGGGCGGTGCAATGGGCGGTGCCGATTTCATCAACGTACTCTACTCCGAGTTTTTGATTCACGACCCGGAAAACCCATTGTGGGAGGGACGCGACCGTTTCTTCCTTGACCCGGGACACATGTCTCCCATGCTCTATTCAGTGCTTGCACTCTCGGACAAATACACCATGGATGAGCTCATGCAGCTGCGTCAATGGGGAAGCGCTACCCCCGGACACCCCGAGGTCAATTTCGAACGCGGAATCGAGAACACATCGGGTCCATTGGGTCAGGGTCACACCTATGCTGTAGGTGCAGCCATTGCAGCCAAATTCCTTGAGGCACGTCTGGGCAAAGAGGCTCTGGGTCACACAATCTATGCGTTCATCTCGGACGGTGGCATACAGGAGGAAGTTTCACAGGGCGCAGGACGTCTTGCGGGTTACCTGAAACTCGACAACCTCATCATGTTCTACGACGCCAACCAGATTCAGCTCTCTACACGATGCGATGAGGTTATGTTCGAGGACACTGCAAAGAAGTACGAGGCATGGGGCTGGAAAGTCATTACCATCGACGGTAACGACTGCGATGCCATCCGTGCAGCCCTCACAGAGGCAAAGGCCGAGAAAGAGCGTCCGACACTTATCATCGGCAACACAGTTATGGGTAAAGGCGCACGCCGTGCCGACGGCAGCAGCTACGAATTCGATTGCGGTACACACGGCGCACCACTCGGCGGCGATGCATACATCAATACAATCAAGAACCTTGGCGGTGACGTGGAGAATCCGTTCGTGTTCTTCCCCGAGGTCAAGGAGATGTACGATAACCGTCTTAATGAACTCCGCAAGATTGTCGCAGAGCGCAAGCAGGCAAAGGCAGCATGGGCTGCGGCAAACCCCGACAAGGCACAGAAACTCGAGGATTGGTTCGCAGGAAAGCAGCCGAACATCGACTGGGCTGGCATCGAGCAGAAGGCTAACGCCCCTACCCGCAACGCTTCATCTACAGTACTTGGCATCCTCGCCGAGAACTATGGCAACATGATATGCTCGTCGGCCGACCTGAGCAACAGCGACAAGACCGATGGTTTCCTCAAGAAGACGCACGCATTCACTCCAGGCGATTTCAGCGGCGCGTTCCTGCATGCCGGAGTATCGGAGCTGACAATGGCATGTGTATGTATAGGTATGGCACTTCACGGTGGTGTCATCGCGGCATGTGGAACATTCTTCGTGTTCAGCGACTATATGAAACCGGCCATCCGCATGGCGGCTCTCATGGAGCTCCCCGTAAAGTTCGTATGGTCACACGATGCGTTCCGCGTTGGCGAGGACGGTCCTACACACGAGCCTGTTGAGCAGGAGGCACAGGTACGTCTCATGGAGAAGGTAAAGAACCACAGCGGCAAGAACTCAATGCTTGTACTGCGCCCCGCCGACGTAAACGAGGCAACACAGGCATGGAAGTTGGCAATGGAGAACGACAACACCCCTACAGGTCTCATCTTCTCACGCCAGAACGTAAACAATCTTCCCGAGGGTACACCATACGAAGAGACAAGCAAGGGTGCATATGTGATTGCCGGCAGCGATGAGGATTACGACGTTATCCTGCTTGCATCCGGTTCAGAGGTATCCACACTTGTTGACGGCGCAAAGCTCCTGAAGGCAGACGGCATAAAGACACGTATCGTATCTGTCCCGTCAGAGGGTCTGTTCCGTACACAGCCCAAGGAGTATCAGCAGAGCATTATCCCTGCTGGTGCCAAGGTATTCGGCCTTACAGCAGGTCTTCCTGTCAACCTTGAAGGTCTTGTAGGCGCCAACGGCAAGGTATGGGGCTTACAGTCATTCGGTTTCTCGGCGCCATACAAGGTGCTTGACGAGAAGCTCGGTTTCACTGCTGAGAATGTTTACAACCAGGTAAAATCAATGTTATAATCTATTATAATGAAAAAGATAGGACTTGCAAGCGACCATGCGGGATACCCGCTCAAGGAGCAGGTAAAGGAGTGGCTCAAGGCACTGGGTTATGAGTTTGTCGACTTCGGTACACACAGCACAGAGAGCTGCAACTACCCGGAGTTCGCCCACGCACTTGCCGAGGCAATCGAAAAGGGAGAGTTTGAGACAGGCATCGCCATCTGCGGTACAGGCAACGGCATCAACATGACCCTTAACCACCACGACGCAATCCGTAGCGCACTATGCTGGATGCCCGAGATTGCAGCTCTTGCCCGTCAGCACAACGACGCGAACGTAATGGTAATGCCTGGCCGTTTCATCAGCCCTGAGAGCGCAAAGGAGTGCGTCGAGACATTCCTCGCTACCCCATTCGAGGGCGGACGCCACCAGGCACGCATTGATGCAATACCCGTCAAAAAGTAATTGACACCTTATTATATTATAGCCGTCGGCGACAGCCGGCGGCTATAATTATTATTACACGTTATCACCTGAACAATATACAAGCGACCGACCAACAGACAGCCAATTTGTACAAGAATATTTCATAATGTGCAATTTTATAGTTAAAATGCCATTTTTATTTTTTAACACTGCACATTTAACATACTTTTGTGCAAAATTTAAACACGAGAAACAAAAACCTTTTTAAATATTTATATTATGAAAAGAATTTTTTCAACTATCGTTTTTGCATCACTTGCACTTTCGACATTTGCAGGTGGTCTCTTGACAAACACAAACCAGAGCGCATCTTTCGTACGTAACCCCATGCGTTACGCATCATTGGAGACAGATGCTATCTACTTCAACCCTGCAGGTACTGCATTCTTCAAGGAGGGTTGGGCACTTTCAGCAAACTGGCAGATGATATGGCAGGACCGCGACGTGGAGAACCTTCTTTCAGCAGACAAGAAGAAGTTCGAGGGTAAGGTTTACGTTCCTTGCATGCCTACAATCCTTGCATCATACAAGACCGGCGACTGGACATTCAGCGGATTCTTCGGAATGCCCGGCGGTGGCGGTAAGGCAGAGTTCAACGAGGGTCTTCCTCTTTTCAACAACCTTATCGGTCAGCTCGGCGGCAGCCTCGGCGCAATGGCACCGATTCCAATGAATGTATATGGTGCATCACAGTTCGAGTCTACACAGTACATGTTCTCTCTCCAGTTGGGTGCCGCTTACAAGATTTCTGACAACTGGTCAGTATACGGTGGTATCCGCGGTAACTATGTAAACAACAACTACATGGGTACAATCAAGGCAATTGCAGACCTCAGCGCCGCAAGCATGGGTACACAGGATGTAATGGCCGTTAACATCGACATGGACCAGAGCGGTATCTCTTTCACTCCGGTAATCGGTGTTGACTACAAGGTAGGCGACTTCAACTTTGCAGCAAAGTATGAATTCCGTGCCATCAACCACCTCGAGAATGACACAAAGCAGATGGATATTGCAGCAAGCGAATTCATGAACGGTATCGGCATGGGTCAGGTTATCGAGGGCGCAGCAGGTGGTGCACTCGGCAGCTACCTCGGCGGTTTTGCTGACGGCAAGTCACTCCGCAGCGATGCTCCTGCAATGCTTACACTCGCAGGTTCATGGCAGGCAACATCTTGGTTCAAGGCCATGATTGGTGGTGTATACTACTTTGACAAGGACGCTAAGGTTGAGTCACTCCTCGGTGGCGACAACAACAAGAACCTCGACCACAACACATACGAGCTGTTGGCAGGTGTTGAGTTCAATGTAACAGAGAAACTGCTTCTCTCTGCAGGTGTCCAGTTCAGCGACTTCGGTATCACAGACAAGTATATCAGCGATATCTCATTCACCAATGACTCATTCATGACAGGCCTTGGTGCAAAGTACAGCTTCACTGAGAATCTTGACCTTAACGTAGGTTTCTTCTACGCTTCATACGCAAGCTACAAGACACAGGCTTCAAACTACATCCGTAACACATACAATGCAACAATCGGTGTAGACTTCCGATTCTAATAGACTGAATTGATAAAACAATAAAAGACCCATCAATCGATGGGTCTTTTATTGTTTTATATCATGCATCCAATGGGCAATGCCACTGCATGCTTCAATTCTTTATTGTTTCCCCGATGGCGACGGAAATCAGCACTCCCCTATCCCGCCACCCAAATTAGGCATGTTGACTTGCTCAAACTTATAGCCAAGACGTTTGAGTTCAATGGCGGCACCTATGCGGAACAGGACCTTTATTGCACGTGCATAGGCATGGAACGCCATTGGAGACTGCGGTTCGATATTCTCGCGGCGGATAAGCGTAAGCGCTGTCTCGCCGAGCCTACGCATCATCTGCTCGATATTCTTCGCCTCCAGTGATTCCAAATGAAAACCGAGCACATTCTTCACGATGTTCTCATCCATGTCATCAAACCCGGCCGGTCCATAGAGCGACTTATATTCATCATTGCGGTGCTTTTCCCAATCCTCATCCCACTGGTGCGCAACAGCCATACCCACGTATCCCGCCCATGCAATGGCGACTGTCGGATAGTCGGCAATGTTGGGAACAGCATCGGCCACATATTCAGGAGCTATATCATGCCAACGTGCATCAACATCCTCGGTAGAGAGCAGTGTCCCCTCAAGCATCCTGTATTGTGTACATATCTTGAGCAGCTCGTTCATCAGACGGCTCTCGAAATTCTCCAGATACACCTTATTAACCATACAAATATCATTTTAGTGACTTCCGCACTCGTGATGATTGCAAGCCTCTCCGTTATCATTCACCTCACCCGCAAGATAGGCCTTCACAAGGTCATCGACATTGCCGCTGCAACCGCGGATGACAGTTATTTCATTGTTCTGGAGCACATTCCTTGCTCCCTCGCCCATGTTGCCCGCGAGCATTACCTGTACACCGATACGGTGCAGGACCAGGGCTATGCCCGACTTGCAGCCGCATCCCTGCGGTGACGGCAGAATCTCCTTCATAGTAACCTTACCGTCATTGACGGTGAATATCGTGTAATGATCACAATGCCCGAAATGGTTGTCCACCATGCCGGCTTTTGTCGGTACAGCTATTTTCATAATCAATCTATTATTTTCTTTTCCCTTAGTTTAAGAAAAACCTTTTCCGAAATGCCCTCTTTTGGCAATACTATGACATTACCGAGTATTCCTACTGAGAGTATATACTCATTATCGGATGTCACAATCTTGCCAAGCGAAAGGAGTTGATGTTCCTCCACAACAACCTGCTGACGCAGCATCACAGATATATGTTCCTCCTCTTGAATCTTCGCTATTATATTGTCCGGTATCTTCACTCCGTATATACTACCCTCTTTTAGGATATGGGAGACCTGGGCTTCTATCTCCTGCATGTGCATCTCCCTGTCGGGTATTGTATGCATGCACATGGAAACAAGGACCAGCATCGCCAACAAGGGGTAAAGAATCAACTTTATCATTTTGTATATTTCTCGAACGACACAACATCATCAAACTCCTTACGTATTTTCCTGCGTTTTGCCTTGACCGTATATCCTAACGAGATGATCAGCATAAGGCGCTTATTCTGCGGAATAGATACAAGTTCCTTGATTCTCTTCTCATCAAACCAGCCAAGGATACAGCTCCCGATTCCCTCATCCTCGGCTGCAAGCGTGATGTACGACGCCGCAATGCCAAGGTCCATCATCGGGAAATCCTTATCCTTAATGCCACAGCCGAACCTTGATGTCAGGTTGGTCTGTTCAAGCGTTATCAACACAAGAGCCGCCGAATCCTTTACGAACCTGTTAAGCCCGAGGCTTGATGTTGCCTTTGCCACCTCCTTAAGGAGTTCGGGTTCGGTAACAACAGTGAAATGCCATGGCTGTCCGTTGCATGCCGAAGGCGCCAGACGCCCTGCCTCAAGTATGCGTTCAAGCACATCACGCCCGATGACACGTCCGGATTCGTAGGCACGGTCACTCTGACGTGCCTGTGCAAGTTCAAGGAAACTCTTCATCGCTTGGCAATTCTTGCTATATATTTACCGATGATATCAAACTCGATGTTTACCTTGGAACCTACCTCAATCGTATGGAAGTTGGTATGCTCATAAGTATACGGGATAATTGCAACCGAGAATGAATCATCTGTCGGGGCACAGACCGTAAGGCTTACACCGTTTACGGTAACAGAGCCCTTGTCTACTGTAAGATAACCCTTTGCGGCCATCTCATCATCACGTTTATAACGGAAGGTGTAGTACCAGCTTCCGTCCATATCCTTGACCGAGACACATTCGGCCGTCTCATCGACATGACCCTGGACGATATGCCCGTCAAGACGCCCGTTCATCATCATACTGCGCTCGACGTTCACTTTGTCACCGACCTCAAGCAATCCGATGTTCGAACGCTCAAGAGTCTCATGCATCGCCGTTACAGTATACTCATCGCCGTTTATCTCCACCACCGTCAGGCACACACCGTTATGTGCCACACTCTGGTCAATCTTGAGCTCACTTGTAAAGGAGCAAGACAATGTCAGATGCAGATTGCCCTGCTCGCGAACGAGCCTGCGCACTACCGCGAACTCTTCAACTATTCCTGAGAACATATTAAATTGTTTTTTTATTTTACTTCAATATCAATATGCGAAGATACGAAATGTTTCCAAGAAATACAAGCAGGCAATCAATGAACAGAAACAGAGAGTTTTTTGTTACTATTCTGTTCAGGCCGGCGGAGAGAGTGAAGAGGAAATCAGCAGGGTAAGACTCTCCGTTATGCCTGACAAAAACTGTATCATCACTGCCACAGACAGCCCCCGTCACCTGCAACCGGGCAAGCAAATACTAAAAATGCTTAAAAATGCCATTCTGAGGAGTATTATGAAAATAGCTTTAGTTATCTTCGCAAAGCAAGCAGGAAAAGCCCTATCAAGGGTATTAATTACGGGATATAATGACAAACATGAACCATAACAGCAAGGAGATTGCGGTTGAGATAATAGGCGGCGCCGCAACAGCACTTACATATACCGACAGAGAGATTCTCGAAACACTTCCCGAGGAACAGGCATTGGAGTTCATAGAACTCCGTGACAAGACTCTTGCAGGAATGAACAGCTGCAAGGAATATGGGTCATGGAACAATTTTGATGAAAGCCCATCTCTTGCCGCAGAGGATGAAATCACATACGAATAGATTCTACTGAAAAAAATCCAGGCCACAATTTTCTCCTTAAGAGCCGCCGTTCCCTTTCTATGCGGTCCACCATTATTGCCTACCGCGTGCAGTAATGTGGAAACAAGCCTGCTTGACTTCATGCTTTACATAGCAGCGTCCCTCTTTCTTCAGGTCGCGCAACACCTCGCCAAGCACAGCAATAAGGTCGACATCGCGTGCATCGGCAGCACTCTTGTCATGTTTCATAAAGCGTTTGTACGAGATATCGAATGTCGTTCCATAGCAATGCACCGAACGCTGCGAAGCATTTACATTCCTTTTTGAAAGTTTCTTCACATCCTCATCGGTCCTCAGCACCGAGGTAACAACAATACTATGGGCAGAGATATGCTTATTGCGCAGGGAATCCTGAAAATTCTTGCCTATTTCAACCAACAGGTCTGCTGCATCCTTTACAAGATAAGGGGTCGAATGAGTCAGACGGTCAACCACATAAGGTTCCGGACCGACAAATCCCATATTACCACATATCAGATAGAGTTTACGCGATGCATCGGGGATATCCTTGCGCGAGGCCAATGGTCTGATACCTATCTGTAGGGCAGCCGACAGATGAGTGTCATTCATGTCATTGAACTCCTTGCGACGGTTCCAGTAAACAATCTTGTTGGGTTTACCTGTAAAAGAATCTTTCTTTATCTCCAGAGATGTCTCCTCTGTTTTCTGTTCCACTTCCTCATCACTGCCACACCCCACACAAGTCACGAGCAATACCAGTGAGAAGAACAACGTAATTCCAATAAGAATCTTTATCCTTGCATTTTCCATAGTGACGCGAAGATACGAAAAATAACGCACTATTTAAAATAGAATGTATGCTATAATATATGTATTGACAGAAATTATTGTTACATTTGTCCGATAGGATAATATTTAAATTGACCATGTTATGAAAAGACTGTTACTTTTATTATCGTGTCTTGTAACCGGAATCTATAGTGCTACGGCACAGGGATTCCCTACCATAAGCACCGATAAAGAGACCAAATGGTATCTCATCCAGTTCATGAACGGCGGCAATGCCATCACTGCGGAGAGTGCCGGTGCGCAGATTACGACAGCCACAGCCACAGGCAGCGATGCGCAGTTGTGGAGTATTACCGGCGACGCCACAAACGGCTACACATTCACAAACAAGAAAGGCAACATCCTTTATGTCAGTTCAGCAGCAAAGAACCAGATGGTAAAGGCGGCCACAAGTGAAACCGGTGTCAGCAAGTTCTTCATCAACACCACGACAAACGGCACATACAGCGGTTATGAGATTCAACCAAAGGGCAACACAAGCGTTTCCATGAACCTGTGGGGCGGTCCAAGCGAGAACCGCGGTGTAGGTTTGTGGGACAAGGGCGACCAGAACAACCCGGTACAGTTTGTAGAGTACAGCGTATTCGAGAATCTGGGCAACATTTCAATCATCCCCTACCCTGCTGAGCTCTCTGTAGGCGAAGGCAGCATTGCCGTTGCATCACTGAACGCCATAACATACCCAAACGATGAGGTACAGAAACATGTTGCCGACTTTGCTGCTATGCTCGCAAAGACATCGGGCACCACGCTTGCCGTAAAGGAGAGCGGCGCCCAGGCTGCAGCCGGCGAGATTTGGCTTGCAGTCGATGCTTCGCTACCGGCCGAGGGGTACACCATGAATGTAAACGGGAACGGCATTGCAATAAAGGCTGCTACAGATGCCGGTTTCTTCTATGCCATACAGACATTGAAGCAGTTGCTCCCGCGCGAGCTCTTCGGCGAGGAACTGAGCAGCGAGGCAGAGTGGACATTCCCGCTCGTAAGCATCATTGACCAACCACAATATGAGCATCGCGGATTCATGATGGACGTCGCACGCCATTTCTTCGACAAGGATGAGGTAAAGAAAGTGCTTGACATCATGGCGCTCTACAAGATGAACCGACTGCACTGGCACCTTACCGATGACCAGGGCTGGCGCATTGAAATTCCCGAGTACCCATTGCTTACCGAGGTCGGCGCTGTACGCTCGGGATCGTTCACAAGCCCGGGCGACGGCAGCAAATTCTTCGACGACACAGAGTATGGCCGCGGAATGTATTTCACACAGGAGGACTTACGTGAAATCGTGGCATACGCAGCAGAGCGAAACATTGAGATTATGCCCGAGATTGACCTGCCCGGTCATATGGTGGCAGCCGTGACATCTTATCCCGAATTGAGTTGCGACCCTACAAAAGAGTACTCTGTGCGCATTGACGGCGGTATATCCAAAGATGTCCTTAACATCGGAAAGGATGAGACCATCGATTTCCTTAAATGCGTACTCGACAATGTGGCGGAAATTTTCCCATTCCCTTACATACACATCGGCGGTGATGAGTGCCCCACAGACCAGTGGCAGACTAACGAGGATTGCCTACGCCGCGTTCAGGAAGAAGGCCTTGCCGGCGTACACGAATTGCAGTCGTGGTTGGTCGAAGAGCTCGGCACATACCTCAAGGAGAAGCACGGAAAGGATATTGTAGTATGGGACGAGTTGCTTGCACACTGGACAAGCGACAACAGCGTGAAGCCAGTCATAATGGCATGGAACAGCCTTGGAAAGACAGCCGAGGCTGCAAATAAGGGCTTCAAAAGTATTGCGACCCCATATTCACACGTATACATAGACTTTATGCAGGTAGGCCCCGACAAGACTATCATCGATGAGCCATACTACGGAGGTTGGAGCGAGACCAACACCAACACTCTCGAGGAGGCTTATTCGCTGAACCCATCAGGTTCACTCAGCGGACGCGAGGAGTACTGTTTGGGCGTACAGTGCAACCTATGGGCCGAGACACTCAACGACAATATTGAGCTTGAATATCAGCTGCTGCCACGTATGATTGCAGTTGCCGAGACCGGATGGTTGCCAAGCAGCAAGAAGAACTGGAGCGGATTCTACCGTCGCTTGCAGAGCCACGACGAGATTCTCGACTTGCTCGGCTACACATATGCAAAGCACTACATCGAGCCGAAGGAATACACCGAAGCAGAAAAGATCATCATGGAGGCCAAGGAACTTCTTGAAAACAGCACTGACGACGTAGGCTACCCCAGTGGAGAATACCGCGACAGACTGAACACTGCGTTCCATACTATTGAAGGAGATGACCTCACAGAACTCAAAGCAGCCATTGAAGCCTTCAAGAACGCTCCTATCAAACAGCCCGAGGCAGGCAAGACCTACCAGATTGTTTCGGCTTCAACATATTACAAGCGCCAGTATGCAGGTTCCACAATGTATGAGAAGGACGGCAGCATACGCTTCCACTACACTCCGCAGGTGGAGCCCGAAGAGTTGTGGCAGTTCGAGGCTGTTGACGGAGGCTACATAATGAAGAACCTATACAGCGGCAAACAGATTACAATGGACAGCTACAATAGCGTTGTAAAAGTTAGCGATGCAGGAACACCGGTCAGGATTGACAAGGCGACCATTGCCTCACGAGATGTAACATTTGTTCCTGGTGCAGTTACAATCTCTGCTGTAAACGGTTACAATGCAGCAATGACAGGCAGCGTCAAGCGCTTGAGCGCAGAGTGCTCAGGTGACGTTTACGCAAAGGATGAAGCCGCACTCTGCTACAACGGCACATGGAAGTTCATCGAGGTGAAAGACTTTGCCCGTCAGCTTGCAGGCCTCTTGAATAAGTGTATGATAATCGAGTACACTACCAAGCCCGGTAAGCCGGGATCATACACACAGGAGGCTCTTGACTTCCTCCGCAACAAGATTATTGATCCGGCAATGGAAATAGTATCAGGAGCGGTAAGTGAAGAACAATACAATGAATACGTTGCACTCTACCACCAGTTCATGATGATGCCACGTACAACAATGGCCGATGCAATTGACACAGGTGCGTACTACTACATCCGCAACGCATACTTCACAAACTATTATGCTGCAGCCAATACCGGTACCAAGCGCATAGACCCGAAGGCCAAGGGAACAACTGACAATTTCCTTTGGAGCTTTGTGAAGAACAGCAACGGCACAGTCTACATCTACAGCAAAGCCAACGGCCAGGCTGCATACATCTCCAGCGATGCCGATGACCAGACATTGAGAGTAGGCAAGGAGTATGCATGGACCCTCAAGGAAACAACAACCGACACAGGCAACAAAGGCGTAGCCATTGTTGCCGGCAACGGTTCATCGGGTTGGTATACCAACCCCGACGCCTGGAACTATGTACTGACAAAGCCATATACATGGGGTGCCAGTGTGTGGACATTCGAAAAGTCTGACGTTGAAGTAGAAACAGGAATTTCCGAACTGGAAGAGCAAAGAGCAAAGAGCAAAGAGGTTTACGACCTGACCGGAAGAAAAGTAGAGAACCCAAGAAAGGGAATCTACATTATCAATGGCAAAAAGGTACTTGTAAAGTAACTTTTTGCTATAGACGAGCTTTTTAGCGATTAGTCACGCGTAGCACCGCGTTAGTGGTGCCGCGTGGGGCGCTAATAAAAAAAGGAAGTCAACGGCAAAAAAAACATTGATAAAGTAAACGCCTGAACCTTATACAACAGGGTGGTAGCGCGCTACCACCCTGTTGTATTTATATACTACGCGATTGTAGTAAACACAGGCCACGATGCGTCCAATACATAAAAAAGTATAAAAAAGAGTATAAAAACATTCTGCGGGCAATCTTTTTGCTACATTCGCGAACACAAACGGACACACAATCATGAAAAGATTACTATTTCTGTTCTCTATTATCATTTCAGTCACCACAGCCATACATGGCCAAGAGATAAAAGGACGTGTCATAAGCAACGACGGCACTCCTGTTGCCGATGCCAACGTGGTGCTACAGAACTCAACATCGGAATACATGGGCATTGAAGCAACTGATGCAGAGGGCCGTTTCACATTCTATTGTAAGGCCGACACATTCCGCCTTGTGGTGCACCATCTGGCATTCCATTCACGTGAATTATTATGCACATCGCACAAAGTTGGCGACATTGTCCTGGAGCCATCGGATGTTGCATTGGGTGACGTCGTGATAAGCAGCGAGCGTCCGCTTGTAAAGGTAGAGGAGGGCAAACTGGCATATGACCTTGGACAACTGACCAGAGACAAGGTTGTGAACAACACCTACGAAGCCTTGACAAAGCTACCCGGTGTACGCGAGGAGAATGAGGCACTGACACTTGTCGGGGCAGGTTCAGTCACCCTGATAATCAACGGCAAGCCAACTACAATGACCCAGGAGCAGGTAACAACGCTACTCAAGACAACCCCGATAGAGCGTGTCGAGAAAGCCGAGGTAATGTACAGTGCCCCACCCCGTTATCACGTGCATGGCGCAGCTATAAACATCGTACTCAAGCACGATACCCGATACTCACTGCAGGGCGAAGTCGGCGCTACCTACCGTAACAAGTTCTACAATGAAGGCGAGGGACATATATTTCTGCGTGCTGCGACACCCAAGCAGGCATTCGACATCATGTACAGCGCAAACCAGGTATCGGACGTACAGGATGTAGACATGCTCTCACTGCACACGTTGGCCGGCAAGGTGCATGAGATACGACAGCTACAGAAGATTCGTGGCGAGGCACTGCTGCACAGCACCCGTGCATCATACGAGTACAATTTCAATGAAAAGAGCAACATCACAATTGCATACAACGGACAGTACAAAAGTAATGCCGAGGGACATTCCGGCTCGACAGGAAATTTCCAGAACTCGGATAACCTGAAAGATGTCAAGAAAGATGCAATGCACAATTTCTCCTTGCAGGCTATTACAGGAACAGGTTTATCAGCCGGAGCAGACTACACCATATATGAGAACCTCTCGGACCAGACAATGAGCGTCGACTACCTCGACGGCAACACCCTTAGAATGAAGCAGGAAGCAGGACAGGAAGTACATGCCTTTCATGCATACGCCGACCAGAGCCACTCCCTCGGCAAAGGCTGGAGCTTGGGCTACGGAGCATCGTACCGAAACAGTGAGAGCGAGGATTTCCAGATATATTCGGCCGAGAGCACAATGAAAGGCGATGATGTAAACTCCACCCTCTCGGAGCATACTGCCGAAGCATATCTGTCCATAGGCAAGCAGACAGGAATGGGCCTGTCGTTCAACCTTTCCTTGACAGGAGAGTATTACAGGCTCAACGGCCACGAGCGCTGGACGGCATACCCACAGGCATCGCTGACATATATGCGCCACCCCGACCATATATTCCAGGGAACATTCAACGTTACAAAGCAGTACCCATCATACTGGCAGATGCAGGAAGCCGTGAGTTACATTGACGGATATGCCGAGCTGCACAACACACCCGGATTGGAGCCTTCGAAGAGGTACAGCCTCAACGCCAACTATATCCTGAAGCAGAAATATGTGTTCGGTGCGTTCCTCAACCACACCGACAAGATGTTCGCACAGGCCATGTACCAGTCAAACGAGCGTCTGGCGCTCATATACCAGACACACAACTGGGATTACATATCGCAGAGCGGAGTAATGGCAGTCATCCCCTACAGCCCTGTGTCGTGGTTCAACACAAATGCCACTCTGGTAGGTGTATATGTTACCCAGCGTTGCGATGATTTCTTCGACATCGGCTTCAAGGACAACCAATGGATTGGAATGTTCATGCTCGACAACAGTTTCCGTGCGAACAAGGAACTGGTATTCGAACTGAAGGGTTTCTTGCAGACACCAGCCACGCAAGGCACATTCAGCATTGAGACCATGTGGAGCCTCTCGGCCGGTGCAAAGTGGAACTTTGCAAAAGGTAAGGGAACGCTCAGCTGCTACTACAACGACATCTTCAACTCGACCATCGGCGACATGAAGATGAACTTCAAGGGACAGAACCTTATCAACAGGAATGATTTCCACACACGCAATCTCACTCTCTCGGTAGTATACCGCTTCGGCGGATACAAGAAGAAGGAAAGCAAGGCTGTGGATACCTCACGCTTCGGGCATTGATTCCACAAACTCCATAATGGAATTTACAGCATCTGTCGGCGAATCGGTTATTGAGAGCAGCAGATTCCTGTAACACCCCTTGCAGCTCAGTTTCACGAGCATCGGATAGACAGGAAAAGTCTCGTTCCAGTACTCACAGCCAAGGAATACCATAGGGCTTGCATACCCGCATGTGAGGTAGTGGTTCTGCGCAGCATCCTGAAAAATCTCCTGCATGGTGCCTGCACTGCCAGGAGAGTATATGACACCGCCCTTTGCTATTGCAAGAAGCCCGTCCTCGCGTATGCTGTTATCGAAATATTTGGCAATGTGCGTAGCAAACGGCGTTGCCGGTTCATGTCCATAGAACCATGTCGGGATGCCTATGCTGCAATAATCATTCATTCGGGGCATCCTTTCCATCAGTTCGAAAGCCGAAGAGAGCCACTCCTTGTCCTTGTACGAAGGAGAACCTGAGAGCATGCGTATCGCATCATCCACCTCGGCATCAGGGCGCCCTGCAAGCCACACGCCAAGATGCGCGGCCTCCATTGCTCCGGGACCACCTCCCGTAACCAACAGAGTTCCTTTCTCGGCAAGGTGCTTTCCTATGAGCACCACCTTGCGATACATATCATCCGTGCGCAGCAGGGCGTGACCGCCCATTACAGCGACAATCTTGTGCTCATCGTACCCGGCAAGCATGTCATGCAGCGCATCGCTCATCGAGTGGTCGTGCAGCGAACGTGCAAGAGTCTCGGCTATGTCAACAGCCTGTTTACCTTGTTCGATGTAATGATTGTATATACGCGTGTCATAGCAGTTCCCGAAACTGTCCGGACTGCGGTAGTCATACCCTTCGTACAGCTCCGACGGCGAATAGAGATGCGCGGAGAAAGGGTTGAACGGTACTGGAAGTTCCGGCAGCACACAGCAGTCGGGAGCAAGCTCGTTGCGCATTACATCGGGCATTGAGCAGCCGAAGAAGATACAATCCCTGAAACGGCACTGCGCAGCATCGCGGCCGAATTCGATGTTCTGGAAAGCATAATGCTCAAGCACTGCACCGGGTACTATAAGAGGCAGCAGTGCATCGTAGTTCTCTATCTCAATGTATTGTTTCATAGTAATCAAACTGAAAAGTTAAAACGGAAAGCGGAAAGCTTAGAATGTACAGCATGCAGCCCCCTTAGTAACCCTTAGTAACCCTTAGTAACCCTTAGTAACCCTTAATAGCCCTTAAACATTAAACATTACACACAAACCCTCTCCAATATGCCGTTAAGTGCAGCTATGGCAATTCCATAGTTCGTAATGGGCACTCCTTGCGCCTTTGCCTGACGTACACGTGAGAGGACAGTCCTGCGGTTGAACATGCATGCACCACAATGTATAACAAGGTCATACCCCGCAAGAGAAGCGGGGAAATCATTGCCCGAAACAATATCTATTACAATACCGTCGCCGAGTCTGCTACGCAGAAGACGCGGCAGCTTTACCCGCCCGATATCTTCGTTCTGCGGTATGTGGCTGCAAGCCTCGGCTATAAGTACTCTTCCGTTCGGAGAGATAGTGCGCAGAGCCTCGGCGCCCTTGAGGAAAGCATCAATATCGCCCTTATGACGTGCCATAAGCACCGAGAAGGATGTCAGCCTTGTACCCTCGGGAGTAAGTTTCTCAACCATGGGGAACACCTGCGAGTCTGTTATTATCAGCTGCGGAGGAGCGACAAGTGACCCAAGCAACGCCGGCAGTTCCTCGGGGGCACAGCATAATGGTATGCAATGCTTGTCGAGCAGATTGCGCAGCGTCTGCACCTGGGGTTGTATGAGACGTCCTTTAGGTGCCGAAGCATCCTGCGGCATCACAAGCACCACCACATCGCCCGGCTTTACTAACGTATATGTTATATCATCAAGGTTATCATCCTTCCCGAAACATTGCGCCATTTGTCCAAGCAGAGCGTCGCGTCCCTCGCCTGTAACGGCCGAGAACGGGATTATATCAATGCCGAAGAAAGCCTCATACATGGCTATTCGTTCCCTGCATTCTGCCCTGTCACATTTTCCTGCAACAAGCAGAACTGGAAGCTGCAGCCTGCAGGCATTCTCATACCACTCCCTCTCAAGCGCAACATCATCGCCACCGAGCAATATGATGACAAGGTCGGCCGATGCAAGCACTTTACGGGCAGCCTCAACACGCATTGAACCGAGAACGCCCTCATCATCGAAGCCGGCAGTATCAGCAATGACAGCTGCTCCGATACCAGGCAGTTCGACACTTTTCCACACAGTGTCGGTTGTTGTTCCCGCCACATCGGAGACAATGGAGACACTCTGCCCCACAAGGCAGTTTACAAGCGATGACTTGCCTGCATTACGCAAGCCGAAAACGGCTACATGATAACGGCCAGAACGTGGAATTCCTGTCATATTAAAGTTTTACTGGTTACGAATCTTGTTTCCTAAAATAAAGCCGAAGATACCTGTCAGCACAATACCGATAGTTGTCTGTACGACATTAAGCATATCGACAAGCGGCGAGACATCGCGCAACACTTCCGAGTCCATGCCAGCCATGTTCTTGAGACTGACTGACAGCGCCTCACCATACTCAAGCAGCGACACATTAGAAGTGAATGCCCAAGCGAATAAAAAAACGGTAACAATATATGTAAGTACCATCTTGGTCATGCTTTCGCCATAGCCGAAAAGGATATCCGAAGCCACATTAGTCATTATGTGGCATATGTTCACCAATTTCCTTTTAATGCCGATACCTTTTCTGAAGAGTTCGCTCATCATGCGGCGACGTTCCATACGCCTGCCCCTCACATATGCCCAGTTGCCGTCGGCAATAAAACCCTTGCCTGTCCATAACGCATTGAAATTCTTGTATATTTCCTCGGCCTCTTCCCAACGTCCTTTAAGAGCCTCTTCGGGGTTCCAGTCCGATACGGAATTTACATCATTCTTTCTCTCGCCCGTACCATACTCGTGCCAATCGACAAGAAATTTCCTGTAGGCCTTCTCATCCTGTTGCAGTATACGGCCACCCAGCAGTTCCCGGCGCCTTATTATTGCCGAGTCGCCGAAGTAAGTCTTGTTGAAACTGCAGTTGCTTACAGAAGAATGGTTGAATATTATCACACCGTCGAGAAAAGCCCTGTAGAAATCGCAGAACTCAATGGTGGCCTCTTCAAACGTTCCGTGTTCTATGTTGGCATAGCGGAAATCGCTCCACACTATTGTTGCCTTACGGAAACGGCAATGTACAAGTTCGCATTGCTTGAAACTGACGCGTTCAAGGCGACAACCTGAAAAGTCAATGCCCTCGAGTCTCCGGCCCGAGAAATCGACTCCGATAATCTCTTTTTTCTCAATAAGTTTAGTCAGTTCGGTATTTTCCATAGTATCATTTTTGCATTCCGCAAAAATAACAATGTTTTGAAAATATACTACACTTTAAGGAACAGTTTTTTGCTGTACATGAACTTGAGTATAAAGAATATTGTGAGACTGTTGCATGCTGCAAGCAGTACATGATACCAACCGCCAAGATACTGTTCGGTTCCATAGAGCAACGAAGCGGCAATACCACGAAAATTGATGAGTTCCCCAATGAGGTATGCAGTAATTGCATTGCAGCCATAACAGAGCAACCAGTTCCACCCCTTTGTGTGCCCTTTTACATCTATCCACCAATAGAAGAGAGCAAGCAACAGATAACACCACCCTGCACTGCACAGCACCATGCTTGCGCTCCATATGCGCTTGATGATTGGCTGGTACATGCCAAAGAGATACCCCGCAACCAACAGCACAAATGCCATAAGAAACAGTTTCTTTGCCGTTGACACGCGGTCACCGTTACCGCTCTTTGTCAAATGCCCTGCAAAACTGCCGAGTGTTACCGTACAACAGAATGTTATGCTGCTCCATACCCAGGTATAGTCGTACCAAGGAGCAAAGATTACAGCACCATCTTCGGCAATGACACTGCCGTCGCGGAAACGGGCAAGTAGTTCCTTGTCGAGAGTGCATGCGAAGTTACCCTGCGCACTCCAGTCTCCAACGACATGCATCGGCACAGAATATATAAGGAGCAGAAGAGCTATTGCAGCCAATTGCTGCCAAGGTTTCAGATAGAGCACCATAGGCGCTGCAAGCAGATAACCGACAGCTATCGCTTGAAGCGTGTTGCTATAAAGATATATTCTATCAGGGTCAAGTGAAAGGATGTTGCCCTGTACCACCATTCCAAGGAAGAAAAGGAGCAGGAAACGTTTCATTATACGAATCCACACCTTGCCATTGCCGCTTTGAGTACGGTATTTAGGCAACGAGTACGGCATAGTCACTCCCGACATGAAAAGGAAAAGCGGCATTACAAGGTCCCACACACGCAATCCCTCCCATTCGGCATGGTCAAGTTGGTATAAAAGAGTATCGTTGATTGCCTCACAGTCAAGTTCAATAAGAAAAAGGCGCAACACGGGCTGCAAGCCTACAAGCAACATAAGGTCCAGGCCTCGCAGCACATCAAGCGAAAGCAATCTTCCGTTGTTATTGTTCATAGCATATCTGTTTTAAGAAGAAGAGGGCGAACCTGAGATGAACCCCGAAAGTTAGACAAAAAACTTTCGGGGTTTTGTTATGTCTAAAAAATTAAAGAAACATGGCTATGCAGAAAGATTGAAGTATATGCATATGCTTGAAAATGGATATAGTAGAGAGTATATCCATCGCCA
>JAFXGX010000041.1 GCA_017536695.1 Bacteroidaceae bacterium
ATGCTGGCAGTAAATGGTCACGCGAAGCACAGACAAAGTTTGTGCCGCGTGGGTTACGGCAAGACAGCATTATCAATGGATCTCTTTTTCATTACAACCGCAAATATTTTGTCAACCCACACCTTTTTGCTACTGAGCCCAAATGAAATATAGGCAATAAAGACATATGAGGGTATAAATAGAAAAAGCGACCCACAAAGGGGTCGCTTTATAATCTGTTTGACAAGAATTATTAGTTATTCTCAGCAAACGGAGTAACAGAAACGTAGCTCTTGTCGTTCTTGCCACGCTTGAAAGTTACGATGCCGTCAACCAATGCGTATAGAGTGTGGTCGCTACCCATGCCGATGTTAGCGCCTGGGTTGTGAACTGTACCACGCTGACGTACGATGATATTACCGGCTTTACATCTCTGACCGCCCCAAATCTTAACACCAAGTCTTTGGCTAGCTGACTCACGGCCGTTCTTTGAACTACCAACACCTTTCTTATGTGCCATAATACTAAAAACTTTAAATTAACCGATAATTTCCTTTACTACTAACTCTGTGAACTGCTGACGGTGACCGTTAAGCTTGCGGTAACCCTTGCGGCGACGCTTGTGGAAAACAAGCACTTTGTCACCCTTAACGAGGGTTGGGTCAATTGTACGTGTAGTAACGATGTTCTGACCGTCCTTAGACTTGCGAACAATCTTCATCTCACGAACATTGCCGATATAGCAAACTACCTTAGCACCTTCTACTGTAGGAGCACCTACAGTTACAGCACCTTCCTTATCCAACAACAACACGCGGTCAAACTCCACTGTTGTGTCATTCTGAGCACCCTTGATGTGGTGCACGAACAGCTTCTTGCCAGCCTCAGCCTTGAACTGCTGTCCGTTAATCTCAACAATTGCGTACATTAAATTTATCGCTTTTATTGTGAATTCCGCGAGGTGCGTTCTCTTCGTGAGCACGTCTTCTTCAACCCCTACGGACTAAATCGGGTGCAAAGATAGAAAACTTTTTCCATTCAGAGAAACTTTTCCGCACTTTTTTCACACCCTTTATATAATATAAGGAGTACCCGGACTCTTGAGGAGTCCGGACTTCCGCTTACTTGTTCGACAGATAGCGCTCAGCCTCCATTGCGGCACGGCATCCGCTCGCAGCAGCATTGATTGCCTGACGGTAATGAGGGTCGGCAACATCGCCTGCCACATAGACACCGGGAACAACTGTCTTCACGCCGCTTGCATCGGCAGGCACAAAGTAGCCCGTCTCATCGGTCTTGAGATACTTCTTGAAGACATCACTGTTAGGCTTGTGACCGATAGCGAGGAAGAAACCGTCAATTGCGATATCATAACGCTTTTCATCGGCCTCGCCCTTGCGGTACACGACATGTGCGCCCTCTACTCCATCCTCGCCGAAGAGGCCTTCGGTATTATGCTCGAAGAGAACCTCAATCTTGGGGTTCGCGAGCGTACGGTCCTGCATGGCTTTCGACGCACGCAGATACGGTTTGCGGACAATGAGATAGACCTTTGCAGCAAGCGAAGCGAGGTAGTTCGCCTCTTCGCAAGCCGTGTCACCGCCACCCACAACGGCAACCACCTTCTTGCGGTAGAAGAAACCGTCACATGTGGCGCATGCACTTACACCCATACCCTGATACTTGATTTCATCGGGCAGACCGAGATACTTGGCCGCCGCACCGGTAGCGATAATGACACTCTCGGCCTCAATGACATTGCCGTCATCGAGAGTCACCTTGTAGGGAGACTGCTCGAAATCGACATCGGTCACGCTGCCCGAACGGACATCGGCACCCACATTGATTGCCTGCTGACGCATGTTGTCCATGAGTTCAGGACCTGTTATTCCTTGAGGGAAACCAGGGAAGTTTTCAATAACCGTAGTCTGGGTCAGCTGACCGCCGGGCTGCATGCCCTCAATGAGGACAGGCGAGAGGTTGGCACGCGAAGCGTATATTGCCGCTGTGTATCCGGCCGGACCGGAACCAATAATCAAACACTTTGTACTGTTCATAACATATAATATTTTAAATTATCTCATATCTACTATCTCGGCCGTTGGGAAATCCTTTACCCGGCAACGGTATGTATCTTTCCCGAACTTACAGCCTCTCTTACTCTCGCCAAGAGTAATCCGGGCATACCCTTGGCCCGACATATAAATCTCAAGACCTTCAAGCACCGGACGTTCTCCCATATAAACATGGAGTCTAAGTTCATTAACCTCGGCATCGACATCCTTCGCCTTCATGGCAAGAATGCGTATTCCCGCATGTTCTTCTCCGAGTTCAAGAGTATAATTAGCACGGTATGCTTCCATTATATATAAAGGAGAGAGGTTCTGTGCTTCCTCGGAACCCGCATCGGTGATATACACCTCATCGATATCCTCCATGTAGCTCCACTGGGTAATACCGTCGCACCACACTTTCATATTCTCCATATCAAGCGCATAGCGCTCGTTGTCGAGTTTGAGAACACCTTTATCACTGTAGACAACGGCATCATCCTCATCGTACACGGTATAAGAATAGTCCTGTTGCAAGGCAGCACCGGCCTTTATATCCGCTATAATCCTGTCGAGCAATGCAACTGCATCATCCTGCGCAACGGCTGCAAGAGGGAGCGTCAACAACAAAGATAAAACAAATCTTTTCATAGTCAAACAAACAATTGGTTCAACATATAGCATTAAAGCAGACTCTTGAGGCGGAACTCGAGGTCAGCCTCATCGGCACAGAGTACCTGACGCGGCTTGCTGCCCTCCTGTTCGCCCACAATACCTGTCTGGCACAACTGGTCCATGATTCGGCCCGCGCGGTTGAAGCCTACATTAAACTTGCGCTGTATGAGCGATGTCGAACCATGCTGGGCAAGCACTACTGCACGTGCAGCTTCGGCGAATAACGGGTCGAGCTTATCCGAGGTTATTTCACCACGCATGCCACTGCCCTCGCCCCCGAAGTCAGCAGCCTCATCAGGCTCGGGAAGTATATACGCCTGCTGGTAGCCCTGTTGCTTTGCAATGTAGGCGCAGACACGCTCGACCTCCTTTGTCTCGACAAGCGCACACTGCACACGCACCGGGTCGTTGCCCGCAAGGAAGAGCATATCGCCCCTACCCTGCAACTGGTTTGCACCCGAGCGGTCAAGAATGGTACGCGAGTCGATTGCCGAGATGACACGGAACGCCATTCTCGCGGGGAAGTTCACCTTGATGGTACCTGTAATGATATTTGTAGTAGGACGCTGCGTAGCGATAATCATGTGAATGCCGACAGCACGAGCTTTCTGTGCGATGCGGGCAATCGGCTGCTCCACCTCGCGACCCGCAGTCATCATCAGGTCGCCGTACTCATCGATAACGACCACAATGTACGGCATGAATCGGTGCCCCTTTGTAGGCAACAGTTCCTTGTTGAGGAACTTCTCGTTATACTCCTTGACAGAACGTACCGATGCCATGCGGAGCAACTTATAACGGTTATCCATCTCGACGCAAAGTGACTTGAGAGTGCGCACCACCTTGTTTACGTCGGTAATGATTGGCTCATCCTCTCCCTCGAGTTTTGCCAGGAAGTGCTTCTCAAGCACGCCATAAAGGCTGAGCTCGACCATCTTCGGGTCAACCATGACGAACTTGAGGTATGCCGGATGCATCTTGTAGAGCAAAGATGTGATAATGGCGTTAAGGCCGACAGACTTACCCATACCGGTAGCGCCCGCAACAAGCAGGTGAGGCATCTTGGCCATGTCCACCATGAAGACCTCGTTCGAGATTGTCTTTCCGAGTGCAAGCGGCAATGCCATATCGGTTTCCTTGTACTTGCGGCTGTTGAGCAGAGAGGCCATCGGGACAATTTGCTTGTGGGCATTGGGGACCTCGATACCGATTGTTCCCTTCCCCGGGATTGGTGCTACAATGCGGATACAAAGCGCAGCCAGACTTATTGCAATATCATCCTCAAGATTTCGTATCTTGGCAATTCTGACACCTGGAGCAGGGGTTATCTCATAGAGAGTGATTGTAGGGCCCACTGTCGCTTTTATCGAGCTGATGTCTATTCCGAAGTTCTTAAGGACCTCGACTATCTTGTTGGCATTGGCAGTCTGCTCATTACGGTCAATAGAGTGAGCCGTCTGCTCATACTCATCGAGCAAATCTATTGTCGGCGGCTTATAGTAGCTGAGCTCATCCTTGGGATTTATCGGGCGCAGCATATCGCCACCTGTATCCTCATCGCCTTCGGCCTTCTCGACCTCCATCGATAGTTCCTCATCACCGGCATCAACAGACTCGGTAGTCTTCTTCGACATCTCATCGAACCTTCGTGCCACCTCATCATCATCGTCTTCCTCATCAGTGCCATCAATCTCTATCAGGATTTCATTTTCTTCATCATCTTGCTCTTCTTCATAACCCTCCTCATCATCCTCTTCTTCATCTTCCGCCTCATCTTCATCTTCTTCCTCCTCATCATCGACGTCTTCCTCCTCATCATCGACGTTTTCTTCCTCATCATCAACGTCTTCTTCCTCATCGGCTTTGTCGGCATCATTCTTCTTCGGAAGTGTTATTGTCAGTTTATCCTGAAGCCAAGGGATTGTGTTCTTTGTCACATAAATCATGTAGAACAGCAACATGACCACAAGAAGGATAATAACACCGACATTACCTACCATCTGTCCGATAAAGCCGGTTATCAGATTGCCATGTGCTCCGCCCGGGGAAGCATACCAGGAGTCAAAGCCCTCTCCTATTACAAAGGAGAAAAATATCGAGAACCAGACCATCGGAACAAGCAACATCAATGTCCATCTCATGAGCCTGATTTCGCACAGGTTCATAAGACGTATCGCCCACACGACAAGCAGCGGGAAAAGCAATATGGAAGCCCAACCGAAACATTCATTGACAAGATATTCGGCAATTACCGCACCGCCTATACCGCCACTGTTGGCAGCCTTGGCATCACGCCCCTCGGCAACATAAGTCTCGAGTATATCGTGGTCACTGCCACCCGCCGAGAAGAACGACACGTACGAGAAGCAGAAGAACACGGCAAAAGCCACAATCAGCGCTCCTAATACGAACTGCACCCTGCGGTCGGCAAAAAACGCCCTTATACTCTGAATGAAAGTCTTTATCTTTGAAGGCGCAGCCTTCTTTCTTTTGGATTTCTTTTCCGTCTTAGCCATATATAATTCCAGAACTTTACAATATAATGATTTTCAGCAGGTTACAAAGCACACAATATCAACAGACCGCGAAACCTGCGAATTTACAAACGCGAAGATAGTAAAAAAAAGAATACCCAAGGCTCGCCCCTACGCTATTTTTTTGTAACTTCGCGGCAAATTACAAAGTTGCATATCATGAGCGAAAAAGAAGACATAGTTTTTTCCCGCAACACAGTAGAATTCGTAACTGTAGCAGCGGAATATTGCGCATACGTCGAGCGTTGCAATGAGCACACAGCAAAAGAGTTCATAGGGACTCTTCTCAAGCTATTGCCGTTGCTATACTTGAAGGCACAGATGCTGCCCGAAGGCGAAAGGGTGGGAGATGATGAGCTCGAAGACTTTGTAACCGAGGACAGCTACGAAGTGTTGCGCATGAACATATACGAACTTCTCGCCGACAAGGACAGTTACCTTGACGTCTTTGTCTCGGAGATGAAATACAGCGACACTCCAGTGACAAAAAGCATTTCAGAAGACCTTGCCGACATTTATCAGGACATAAAGAACTTCGTATGCCTATTCAAACTCGGCATCAACGAGACAATGCACGACGCCATTGTCGAATGCAGCGAGCACTTTGCCCGGTACTGGGGACAGACACTCGTGAACACAATGAGAGCGCTCCATGAAATAAGATACAACACACTTGAAGAAGAGGAGGAAGAGGAGAGCAATGAGTGAGTTCAGGGCAAATATTGAGAAAAGCGAGATAAGCACGATGCCCACGGCATCATTCGGCGGCAGAATAATCACTATCGACACTGTTGCCGAGGCCGACAAGGCCGTGAAGGCTTTGTCGGGTGAGAGACTGCTGGGAATCGACACCGAGACACGCCCTTCGTTCAGGAAAGGCCTGCAATATGAGGTCTCGCTCATACAGTTGTCTACAGCAGACACCTGTTTTCTCATAAGACTGAACCGCACAGGAATACCCGACTCGCTTGTATCGTTGCTCGAGAACAAGAATATCATCAAGATAGGGCTCTCGCTACACGACGACTACCAGTCGCTGTGCCGTCGCCGCAAGTTCAAGGCCGGCGGGTTCCTCGACCTGCAGCAGCATGTCACCAAATACGGCATTGAAGAAAAGAGCCTTCAGAAGATATTCGCCATTGTGTTCGGGCAGCGCATATCAAAGAGCCAGCAGCTGACAAACTGGGAGAACGACGTTCTCACAGACAAACAGAAACTCTATGCCGCCACCGATGCATGGGCATGCCTTGAGATATACAACAGATTGGAATCCTTATAAATTCATTTATATATTGAGCAGAACATGATTGAAAAAGCCGTTATACTCAAAAGAGGGAAAGAGGAGTCACTCCAGCGTTTTCACCCTTGGATATTCTCGGGCGCAATACAGCGAATCGAAGGAAAACCCGAGGAAGGAGATGTGGTAACAGTGTTTACCAACGACCGAAAGTTCATAGCACGCGGCCACGTACAGGTAGGCAGCATTGCTGTCAGAGTGCTCACATTCAAGGATGAGCCCATCGACCGACAGTTCTGGGAGAGACGTATCGCTACGGCATACGACCTGCGCGAGCGCACAGGCATCTCATCACGCGAGGACAACACCACCTACCGTCTTGTTCACGGCGAGGGCGACAACCTCCCGGGCCTCATCATCGATATCTACGGCGACACCGCTGTCATGCAGGCACACAGCGTGGGCATGCACGTGAACCGCATGGACATTGCCGAGGCAGTCAAGAAATGCCTTGGCGACAAGATAAAGAACATCTACTACAAGTCGGACACCACCCTCCCCTACAAGGCAGACATAAACAAGGACAACGGCTACATCATGGGCGGCAACGCAAGCAACATATCTACCGAGTATGGTCTGAAGTTCCACATTGACTGGCTGCGTGGCCAGAAGACAGGATTCTTTGTCGACCAGCGCGAAAACCGCGCCCTGCTCGAGAAATATGCCAAAGGACGCAAGCTGCTCAACATGTTCTGCTACACAGGCGGTTTCTCGATTTATGCCCTACGCGGCGGAGCCGAGATTGTACACTCGGTAGACAGTTCATCAAAGGCAATTGACCTGACAAATGCCAATGCCGAGCTGAACTTCCCCGGCGACACACGCCACACTGCATATGCCGAGGACGCATTTGACTACCTCGACCGCATGGGCAACAACTACAACCTGATTATCCTTGACCCGCCTGCATTCGCAAAACACCGCGACAGCCTGCGCAACGCGCTCATCGGCTATCGCCGCCTGAATGCCAAGGCAATAGAGAAGATTCAGCCGGGAGGCATACTGTTCACATTCTCATGCTCTCAAGTAGTGAGCAAGGAGAATTTCCGCACAGCGGTGTTCACAGCAGCAGCAATGGCAAAACGCAACGTACGCATCCTGCACCAGCTGACACAACCCGCCGACCACCCCGTCAGCATATATCACCCCGAAGGCGAGTACCTGAAAGGACTGGTACTTTATGTGGAATGAAAAATTGCAACGCAATTTTTTATCGACGAGTTTTTTACGAAGGGTAAAGAAAAAACGAGTCAATATAATTAATAATTATCGACGAGTTTTTTGCAAATAGTCGCGCGAAGGGCAGGCAAAGATTGCCCCGCGCGGGGTGCAATAAAAAAAACGAGTCAATAAAACAAGAAAATAAAGAGGCAAACATTTTGCCATAATGAAAAGATTTACTACCTTTGCACCCTGAAAAGCCATTACACTACATTTGTTACCAGCAAATAAAAATTAAAAACATAACGATAATGAAAAAAGATCTTCATCCAGCATCATATCGCCCGGTTGTCTTCAAGGACATGTCAAACGGCGATTGCTTCCTTTCACAGTCTACCTGCAACACAAAGGAGACTATCGAGTTCGAGGGCGAGACATACCCATTGGTAAAGCTTGAGATTTCTAACACATCTCACCCATTCTACACAGGTAAGGCTAAGCTTGTCGATACAGCAGGTCGCGTTGATAAGTTCATGAGCCGTTACAGCAAGACTCTGAAGAAGTAAGCAGGTAACACAAGAGTATAAGAAGGTGTATGAAAATACACCTTTTTTTATGCCATAAAGCCACCTATCGCAAAAGCCCCAACAACAATCAACATGAAAAGAGTACTCCTTGCATTTTCCATACTGATGCTGACAGCAGCCTGTGGCAACGACGATGAAGACAACGGTCATGGTGTTCCCGGAAACAGGAATGCCAACAACAGCATGCACAAGCATGCACAGCGCATTGAAATACCCGCAATGAGCGATGACGAACTGTTCATTGCGCACACAACAACCGTGAACGGCAAGGAGAACGTAACATATAGCATATCACACAATCCAGAGCGCAAGCATTGCCTTTGGACTGCGTTCACATTCGACCCCAGCAACAGGGCAATCAGATGGAAACGCGATGATTGGGACAACACCGAATGGGGAGGCGACCCGTTCCAACCAAACCCTGAGATGCCCGACAATTATGTGATGACAAAAAGTGAAATAAACCATAACGGTTTTGTACGCGGACACATAGTGGCATCATATGACAGGGTATATTCACAGGATGCCAACGAACAGACATTCTACTACAGCAACATCAGCCCCATGTACAGCCGGTTCAACACAGGAGCGTGGAATGACTGCGAGCTTATGGTACAAGGCTGGGGACGCAACAATGCATTCTGCGACACATTATATATAGTCAAGGGCGGAACCATAAGAGAGGGCGAATACCGGACCGTAGGCAGTTGCCCGACAGTCCCCAATTATTATTACATGGCGCTGCTGTGCCTGAAGAACAGCACCTACAAAGCAATTGGTCTACTCTTCAAGCATGTGAACGGCAACAGCCGGACAGAGGTCTGCTCAATTGATTACCTTGAGAGTTTCACAGGCATTGACTTCTTCTGCAATGTACCGGACGCAGTAGAAGATGTCGTAGAGAAGAACTGCCGCCCAAACCAATGGACGGGACTGAAAAACTATACACTTATTGCTCAATAACAGAAAAGCCTCATTTTAAAATATAAAAATGAGGCTTTTCTGTTTATTTCAATAGGAGTTGCAATATTAATACACTATTTTTGCAACACACAAAAGCCGGAACCAACAAACCATTTACAGATATGACAAGAATCAGGCAAATAGCGGTAGCGTTTGCATTTATGGCATCTGCAACTCTCTGCGCACAGACAGATACAGCAGAAACCAATACTGCACTGCATAACCGACATAGCGAAAGCATTACTTCACGCAACACCATAAGCACAAGATACGAGGCCGGTTCGGTATTCGGCAGCGGGGACTATGCGCCCATGTGGCACTTCACGAACAGACAAGGAGCAGGCAGCCAAAAGAAAGATTGGGCGTATGCAAGAGTAGGCGTGAATGGAAGGAACTGTTTCGACCGCAGCGGTATCGAACTCAAATGGGGTGCAGATATCATCGGTGGATATGACCTCACTTCAAACCTGTTCATACAACAGGCATATCTCGATTTCAACTGGAAGAGATTAAGGGTGTCATTAGGCCAGAAAGAGCGTTGGAGCGAACTGCAGAACCCGCGTCTGAGTACTGGAGCACTGGTAGAGAGCGGCAATGCCCGACCGGTTCCGCAGATACGCATAGAACTGCCCGAGTACTGGAATATCCCGGGCACAAAGGGATGGTTCGGCATAAAAGGACACATTGCTTACGGATGGTTTACAGATGAAGAGTGGCAAAAGGATTTTGTGGCAGCCGACAAGGCACGCACCACTGGAGTACGTTACCACTCGAAGGCCGGTTTCGCGCGTTTCGGAAATGAGGAGAGATTCCCGTTGACAGCAGAGATGGGACTTCACATGGTGTCGCAGTTCGGCGGAAACACATACAACTGGTGCAACAATGAGGGAGAGTTCGTGAACAGCCCTACCCGTCCCAAGGAATACTGGACAGCATTCTTCCCTACGAAGGGAGACAGCAGACACACTCTCGGCGACCAGGTCAACATAGCCGGTAATATGCTCGGCAGCTGGCTTGGAGCAATCACGTGGAACGACAAAGATTGGAAATTGCGTCTTACATACGAGCACGTTTTCGAGGACCACTCACAAATGTTCTGGGAGTACGGAATATGGACCGAGCAGCTTGTAGGCCTTGAACTCGAGCTGAAGAATTTCAAGTGGATAAAAGACATTACCCTCGAGTACTTCAACCTCAAGAACCAATCAGGGCCTATCTACCACGACAAAAACAGCCTCATCCCCGACCAGATAAGTTGTGCCGACAACAATTATTGGCATCACACATACAACGGCTGGTTCAACTACGGAATGATGATAGGTACACCGCTGGTCACATCGCCGGTATACAACACGGACAACACATTAGGAATATACAACAACCGTGTCGAGGCATTCCACATGGGTATTGAGGGCTCGCCGCTTGCATGGCTAGGCTACCGCCTGCTGCTTACCAAGAGCAACAACTGGGGGACCTATGCAAATCCATTTACCCGAATGAAAGGAAATAGCTCGGGACTGTTCGAGCTTACTTTTACCCCGAACAGCAAATGGAGCATAAAGACATCGTTCGCCTTTGACAACGGAGAACTTTATGGAAACAATTACGGGGGCATGATAACAGTTACCCGCCATGACATATTCGGTTTCTAACACGAAGAATATATGAAAAAGATAGCATTCATACTGATAACTCTCACAGCATTGGCTTCATGCCAGAAAGAGGACCACAACGGTGACCTCGGCGGTTTCTGGAAACTCCAGCAGATAGAACTTGCCGACAGCATAATAAACACAAGGGAGAAGAGCTGTTTTTGGGCAGTACAGCTTGACCTTATACAGATAGGCAACGGCAAAGGACGCTTTCAGCATGTTTCCGATTCGCTGTACATACAGATGATTACAATGCCGTCAGACCCAAAGAGCCTCGGCCTGTTCAATCCGAAGGATGAACGGTTCGGCGTAATACACCTCGACCGCAACGGAATGGTGCTGAGGTCGAAGGACGCGACACTTACACTGAAGAAATTCTGATCAATTACCGGCGCCGAGTTCCTTTGCGAGGTACGGTGCTGTGTACCCTACCCCTTTTGCGACAACCTCCTCGGGGGTTCCGGTCGCCATGACCATACCACCGTCACGACCGCCCTCGGGACCCATATCTATTATGTAGTCGGCCATCTTGATTACATCGAGGTTATGCTCTATGATTACCACAGTGTTACCTTTGTCCACAAGGCGGTTAATGACCCCCATCAGCACTCGGATATCCTCAAAATGCAGACCTGTCGTCGGCTCGTCAAGCAGATAGAGAGTCTTGCCCGTATCGCGTTTTGACAGTTCCGTTGCCAGTTTCACGCGCTGACTCTCGCCACCCGAAAGGGTTGTCGACGGCTGACCCAGTTTTATATACCCGAGACCGACATCCTGAAGGACCTTTATCTTGTTGAGTATAGTCGGGACATTCTCAAAGAACTCAACTGCCATATTGATTGTCATGTCAAGTACATCGGCTATCGACTTGCCCTTATACCGTACCTCAAGCGTCTCGCGGTTATACCGTTTGCCGTGACACACCTCACATGGCACCATCACATCGGGCAGGAAGTTCATCTCAAGTGTCTTGTAACCATTACCGCTACACTCCTCGCATCTGCCACCCTTCACATTGAACGAGAAACGCCCCGCCTTGTAACCACGGATTTTCGCCTCAGGAAGGTCGACAAAGAGATTGCGTATATCGGAGAAGACACCGGTATACGTTGCAGGGTTGGAACGCGGAGTACGCCCCAAAGGCGACTGGTCAACATCGACAATCTTGTCAATATATTCTATTCCCTCAATGCGGTCATACGGCAACGGCTCCTTCAGTGCCCGATAGAAATGCTTTGCGAGAATAGGCTGCAAAGTGTCGTTCACGAGCGAGGACTTTCCACCGCCCGATACACCGGTTACACATATAAGTTTGCCGAGCGGGAACTCGACATCCACCCCTTTAAGATTATTGCCTCTTGCACCGAAGATACGTATCGACTTTCCGTTGCCCTCGCGACGTTTGCCGGGAATCTCAATCCTCTCCTCGCCGTTCAGGAACCGCGCCGTCATCGTATCGCACTTGAGCATCTGCTCAGGAGTGCCCGCAAAGACAACCTCACCACCCTTACGGCCGGCTTTAGGGCCAAGGTCAATGACATAGTCGGCTGCAAGCATTATGTCGCGGTCATGCTCGACAACGATTACCGTGTTGCCTATGTCACGCAGACTCTTCAGAGAGGCAATAAGCCTGTCATTGTCGCGCGGATGAAGTCCGATACTCGGTTCATCGAGAATGTAGAACACATTCACCAGCTGCGAACCGACCTGCGTCGCAAGGCGTATGCGCTGCCCCTCGCCACCCGAGAGCGACACCGATGAACGGTTGAGCGAGAGGTATCCGAGACCCACATCAAGCAGGAAACCGATACGCGACTGTATCTCCTTTACAATCTCTCCGGCTATGGCGCGCTGCTTTTCGGTAAGATGCCCATCAAGTTCCAGAAGCCACTCATGGAGGTTGGATATGTCCATTGAAGCAAGTTCATGGATATTCTTTCCTGCCAAGCGGTAGTGAAGTGCCTCTTTATTGAGGCGTGCACCCTTACACTCGGGACACTCATGCATGACCGAGAACTGCTCGGCCCAACGCAGTTCCTTGGCCGATACGCTTGTCTCTTTCTGCTGCTGGATATATTTAACAAGACCGTCGTACGTCGATATGCTGTCATAGAACATATCGGATGTACTGCTCAGTTTCAAAGGAACAGGAGAACCGTAAAGAATCTCATCAATAACCTCATCACCAAGCTGCTCTACAGGGGTATTGAGGTCTGCATCGTAACGCGCAAGCACAGCCTCAATCTGCTGGAATATCGATGAACGGCGGTATTTGCCGAGCGGAGCCAGAGCACCGTCGTAAACCGAGAGGGAACGGTCGGGAACGACCTTATCAACGTCGACCTGGCTGATGACACCAAGACCCTTGCACTTGGGGCAGAAACCTTGCGGAGAATTGAAAGAGAAGTTATGAGGGTCCGGTTCCTTATACGAGAGACCCGTAACCGGACACATGAGACGCTTGCTGTAATAACGTATCTCGCCAGACGGCATCTCCATTATCATTACCAATCCATCGCCTTGCGCAAGCGCAGTGGAGAGGCTCTGTTTAAGCCGCTTTGTATCCTTGGCGTCAACGGCAAGCTTATCGATGACAACCTCGATATCGTGGTTCTTATAACGTTCGAGCATCATGCCACGCGACATCTCGCACATCTCGCCGTCTATGCGCACATTAAGGTACCCTTTGCGCATCATCTGCTCAAAGAGTTCCTTGTAATGACCCTTTCGTGCCTTTACCAGAGGAGCAAGCATATATATGCGCTTGCCGTCATAATCATTCAGGACGAGGTCCAGTATCTGCTCCTCGGTGTACTTGACCATCTTCTCGCCCGAGAGATAGGAGTAAGCATCGGCTGCACGCGAGAATAGCAGACGCAGATAGTCATATATCTCGGTTGTCGTGCCCACCGTAGAACGGGGGTTACGGTTGGTCGTCTTCTGTTCTATTGAAATCACAGGGCTGAGACCTGTAATCTTGTCCACATCGGGACGTTCAAGACCACCCAGGAAGTTGCGCGCGTAGGCTGAGAATGTCTCAAGATAACGGCGCTGACCCTCGGCAAAAATAGTATCGAAAGCCAGAGAAGACTTTCCGCTTCCGCTCAAACCTGTAATGACAGTCAATGAGTCGTGCGGTATCTCCACATCAATATCCTTGAGGTTATGCACCCTGGCACCAAAAACCTCAATCTTACCCTTTTCCTCTTCTACTTTACCCATCATCGGAAATAAAAACAGTTATTATGGTGCAGCAGTCTCCTCGGTATAACCACGCAACAGATTCACATCACGGCGAATCTCATACCTTATGCCATCGGCGCCCTTGGCATTGATGACCACATAATAGACGCCGGGCTTGACATCCTTGCCCTTATATGTACCGTCCCATCCACAATCCTCACAGTCTATCTGGTCTATACCCCACGAATATAGCTGCTGCCCCCAGCGGTTATATATAGCTGCACTGAAGGATACTATGGACTTAACGTTATAGACATTATAGTAATCATTGATGCCGTCGCCATTGGGCGAGAATGCATTGGGGGCCTCAAGGCTCGACTCGGAGAGAATCACACGGAAAGGCTCATAATCCTCACGGCCGAACTCCCACACCACCTCACTGTCACTGCGGCTCGTGTACACGAACACCGGCTGTATGATTGTGGCACCGCTTTCACGGATATCAACCTCGACATCCTTGTCATACCGCACCAGATAAGGTTCATCCTCCCCCTCCTTTGTAAACTCCCATGAGCATACAAGAGAGTAGCCGTCAACCTCCTCGGCATTCGCGAAGAGCTTGATGGTAACCGGCGCCTCGCCCGAAAACTCATCGCCAGCTGCAAGCTCCGACTTTTCGCCTTTGGAATCAATGACCTCGGCCACAGGCACAGGAGCCTCAATTGTTACTTGAGCCGACAGCCCCATGGCGCATATCAAAAATATAAGTGTTGAGAAAAATCTTTTCATAAAAAGCAAGAATACGTTTTATACAATAACGCAGATAGCGGCGAATCATTATACCGAAGCCAATGCATTATTACAAAAACAAAAATAATAAATCCGGCCGACAAAATAGCAAGTTGAAACCATTTTTAAGATTCATGCACATTATTTATTGGGTGCAAGCGATAAAATGAGTGTTTTTTTGCGCGTATTATCGCCTTATAATCACAATTAAGTTGTATCTTCGCATAGATTTGCCGAAGTGTGGCTGAACACACAGTCGCAAGAAGCGGTTCCCTTACAAAAGAGCATCATTTATAACCATGAAAAGACACGGACTAATACTTTCCCTGCTATTCCTGTTGCTATTCACAGCAGCCAATGCACAAGATAACGGATATATAACACATACCGTCACACGCGGACAGACACTGTTCTCCATAGCCAAACAATACGGAACAACTATCGAGATTATTGTCAGGAACAACCCGGGAAGCGCAAAATCACTTGCCGTAGGCCAAGAACTTAAGATACCCCGCAACAGACAGAGCGGCTCCGACAAGGAGAACAATGCCGTTGAGCGTAACGGAAAGCTCTATCACACCATAAAGAGCAAGGAGACACTTTTCAGTCTCGGAAAGAAGTACGGAGTCACACCCGATGAAATCTGCGCAGCCAACCCAGGAATCTCCATAAGCAATTTCCCTATCGGCAGGGAGATAGTAATACCACAGAAGGGAAAGAAGACAAAGGAAACCCCTTCGTTCAGACTCAACATAAACCCCGATGAGAAGAAAGCTTCTATTGCATCGACCCACAAGGTAAAGAGACGCGAGACCATCGAGAAGATATGCAGGAAATATGACATAACACAGGAGCAGTTCTTCAGCGTCAACCCGGAACTGAGAGGCAAGGAGGTAAAGAGGAAGATGATTGTAAATATACCTGCAAAATCCGTTGCCCCAAAGGCTGAGAAAGAGCAAGAAGCAACTCCAAAGAAAGAGGAGTTCATTACCGAAACCGTCAAGACTGAACCGACAAGATTCGATGACGGAGAGACAAGGGTTGCAGTAATCCTTCCTTTCCTGCTCGACCGTTTCGCACCTGAAGAGCAAGGACGCATGGTGGAGTTCTATCAGGGATTCCTAATGGCAGCCGAAAGACTCAAGAACGAAAAGCACTCGTTCGAGATAAACACATTCGACTCCGGATTCAAGGAGAAGAGCCTTGACAGCCTCATAAACAGCGGTGCTCTCGACAACATGGACATCATCATAGGAGCATACTACCCCAACCACAACAAACAGTTGGGCCGCTTTGCCCTTGAGAAGAAGATTCCGCTTGTAATACCGTTCTCGAACAGGAAGGATGAGCTGTACAACAACCCGATGGTATTCTTTGTCAACACCCAGCAGTCATCCATCATGAATGACGTGACAGGCAATTTTGTCAAAAGATTCCCCGACGCCAATGTCATTTTTGTTGAAGACACCATAAAAAGCAACAAGGAAAGCTTCATAAAAAGCATGACAGCAGAGCTTTCAAGGAACAGCATTCCACACTCTACAATAAAGATGGAAAACATAGTGTGCGAGGGAGAGAGGGATGAGGAGGAGTTCATGAACTCACTTAGGGCGCTTGCCACAGACAGCCTCAGGAAGAATATCATAATCCCCACATCATCTTCAAAGGAGACACTCAACAGGATTCTGCCCTCGCTTGTGCTGGCACATGCGCTCGACACTACGCTCATGAAGCAGTTCCAGCTGTTCGGCTACCCCGAATGGCAGGTATATGCGTCGCAGACAAGGGAGCAGATGTATGAAGTAGACACCTATTTCTATGCCACATTCTACAGTCACTTCTCTTTGTCCGATGCTGCCAAGTTCCAGAACGACTTCATACGTTGGTACAACCGCGACCTCCAGAAGATATTCCCGCGTTACGGCATGCTGGGATACGATATCGGCTACCACTTCATTTTAGGCACCATCCTTTATGGAGACAAACTGGCCGAGAATGTAAACAGTCTGGACTATACCCCGATACAGACAGGATTCAAGTTCGAGAGAATCGGCAACAAAGGCGGCATGATGAACAAGAAACTCTACTTCATCCACTACAACCGCGAATACAATATTGAAAAGATAGACCTTGACAAATGCGAAGAATCAGAATATTAAGCATAGTATCGCTCCTGTTCATCACACTCTCGGCATCGGCACAGATTGAGGAGCCGCGCAGAGTGCTTGAAGTGGGCGTTTCAGGTGGCATGAACCTGAACAAAGTCGACCTTAGACCGTCAATGCGACAGAAGATGCACAACGGTCTGAACGGCGGTATCAGTCTGCGTTATACAAGCGAGAAGTATTTCAGCATGATTTGCGCAGCACAACTTGAAATCAACTTCTCGCAAAGAGGATGGGAAGAGGATTTTGACAATGGAACAGACGACAGATACAGCCGCACCTTGAACTACATCGAGGTTCCTTTTCTGGCACATCTTTCATGGGGAAAGGAAAAGAGAGGATTCCAGTTCTTCATCAACCTTGGTCCGCAGTTCGGTTTCTACATCAGTGATGATGAAACATACGAAGGCGAGTGGACGCCCGAGGAGCGCCCCGCTTCGCTCAGGCCCGTATACGGCAAGGAGATATACAACAAATTCGACTACGGAATAGCAGGAGGCGCCGGCATTGAGCTGAAGAGCAAAGCAGGAAACTTCTTCATTGAAGGACGATACTATTACGGCCTTGCCGATGTATTCAACAACTCAAAGAGTGATGATTTCGGACGCTCCGCAAACCAGACGATATCGGTAAGGATAGGCTATTCTATTGCTATTCTGGAATAAATCAATCCTGTCAAACAAACCCCGCAAGACGCCGACTATTCGGCCAGCACCTGCATCTGACACTCCTTGCAGTCGAACGCAAGGCGGAAGCGCTTGCCATCCCCTGAAACCAAAAAGAAAGGCTCCTTATAGTGATGTTTGACGCCGCTTCTGGTACACCACCCCATACTGAACTTTATGCAATGCTTGCAGAACATTACCGGCACACCGGCGACAGGCGCCTTCTCAAACGCGAGAGACAGATTCTCCACCCCATGAGCCTTGTAGAATGCCGCAGCATAATTGTTGGATACATTGCCTCGGTAATCGAGTGAACTGACAGGGAAAGGAACATCACACTCATTCAGGCGCATATCCTCACGACCGTAGTTCTTCCGATGCTCCTTTATGAGTTCCTCGCACAAGGTGCGACGCATATCGGAAAGCAACGAAGAGGGCACGAACCACTCATTCTCAAGCTCCACATTTACAGTGGAGACCTCAAAAGGCGTATTTCCCCACTTGCCCAACTGTTTGACTATATTCTCGCGCTGCGGCGAGCGAGCCTCCTGCTTCTTGAAAGTCGCAGAGACAGTACATTCCACACCGCTCTCGTCCTTGCCACAAAGCAAGAAACCGTCTTTATTATCCTTGAATAGCAGTTCCACTGCCACGCGGCGCTGAATATCGGGATGCGACAGCTGACGCTCAAAATCGCAGTCATAGTTGCGATATAGCTCATCCCCGCTCTCAATCTGCGGCATACTCTGCGGAAAAACACGGTTACCCTCTACCCTGTTTATACGAAAACCCTTCAAATGCCCGTCACGCGTTATAAAACAGGCACCGTCGCCATTGTTGAACTCTCCGCCTGTAACTGTAAAGAAGTTACGTGACACGAACTTAACGCGCCCCATATATTCTCCCTTGGATTTAGGTGTCTCAAAGGAAGTTATCCCCTCTTTTCCGCCTTCAAGGAAGTAATCTGTAAAACCACGATTGAAGCTCTTCTCGGGTGCAGGAACAAACTGCGGGGTAGATTTTCCGAACGATGAACGTGCATACTCCTTGCGGCGGCCGAATATGGCATCAAGCGCACCGCGATAATAGGCAACGATATTCTTGACATAGGATACATCCTTCAGACGACCCTCGATTTTCAATGAAGTAACACCGGCATCGAGCATATCCTCAAGCATAGCGCTACGGTTCATATCCTTGAGCGAAAGCAGATGCCTGCCGCGCGTTACGACATTACCCTCTGCATCGACCAGGTCAAATGCCAGACGGCAGAACTGGGCACACTCGCCACGGTTTGCACTCCGGCCGAAACAATGCTGCGAGGCATAGCACTGACCGCTGTAGCTCACACATAAAGCACCATGCACGAACACTTCAAGTTCAGTCTCAGGAACTGCACGATGAATCTCGCTTATCTCGGCAAGCGACAGTTCACGCGCAAGTACAATACGTGGAAAACCGACATCAGCAAGGAAGCGCGCCTTGGCTGGAGTGCGGTTATCCATCTGCGTACTCGCATGCAAAGGAATAGGCGGAATATTCATCCCCGCTATGCCCATATCCTGAACGATAAGAGCATCAACGCCAATCTCATACAACTCGGCCACAAGCCTTTCTACGTTTTCAACCTCATCATCATATATTATCGTGTTCAGCGTCACATACACCTTGACACCATAAATGTGGGCATACTCCACAAGTCGCGCGATATCCTCGACCGAGTTACCCGCAGCCTGACGGGCTCCGAACTGTGCAGCACCGATATACACCGCATCGGCACCATGGTTTATGGCGGCAATACCTGTCTCAAGATTCTTTGCAGGAGCAAGAAGCTCTATTTTACGTTGTTGTGCCATTGTACTATTTCCTTTTTCGCAAGGCCTTGATAAGTTCATAACCCACTATGCCATCCTCATAGAAATCATTAAGGCGCTGGAAGCGCATAACAGCCTTTACAAGCTCGCCGTCATAGAGGACCTCCCCGCTTTCCGTATAGATAATACTGTCCTCATCCATGTAAAGTTTCCTTACCAGAATTCGGGCTACATTCCTGACATCCGCTCCACTGTCTCCGCGCATTATTATACGGTCGCCCAAGCGATAGGTAACTTTCGGATATTTGACAGAGTCGACCTTTGCTTCCTTACTTGAAACGGATTTTCCTTTCTTGCCCGCAGAACGCTTGCCAACAGCAGCACCTCCTGTTTTCCTTTTGACAGAGGGACTCTTTGCCTTTACAGAATCCCGGTCCGCGACAACATTCCGCCTTTTGGGAGTCTCCATTTTGCTTTTCCTCATTCTCAATGTATCACTCTCTATCTTGCCATATACAACGGCAACTCCCTCCTTCGTTTTCTTGCCGGGAGAGAACTGCGCCATTGCACACTCAGAGAAAGAGAGCAATGAGAGCAGAAACAGAAAGATAAGGATACGCTTACTTGCCATTCAGACACTTTTCAAAAAGAACAGGAACAGGAGTTTCGAAACGCATATGCTTGCCCGTTACAGGATGAGTGAAACAGAGCATATATGCATGCAATCCGAGACGGCGGATAGGGTCATTATCGCTACCGTACTTATGGTCGCCCACAACAGGATGTCCAAGGTCGGCCATGTGAACACGAATCTGGTTCTTGCGACCGGTCTCAAGCTCGCATTCCACAAGCGAATAGCCATTCGACGACGCAAGAACATTATAATGTGTCACTGCAAATTTTCCACCGTTATCCACAGGGCTTGAATGAGTTACAAATCGCTTATCTTCGGTAAGCCATGATTTTACCACACCACGAGGGTTTTCAAGCTCACCCTCGACCAAAGCAATATACCTGCGGTCAGTCACAAGCTCCTGCCACCCCCTCACCAGCGACTGCTGGGTCTGCACATCCTTGGCATATACCATCAGGCCTGACGTATCTCGGTCCAGACGGTGCACCAGATGCGATGTGTTACGTCCGCCGCCTTTTTCAAGATAACGGTTGAGAACAGTCTGCACTGTCTGCTGACGTGAATTATTGCTCATTGAGAGCAAGCCCGGATGCTTGTCTATAATCAACAGGTACGGATCTTCATACACAATATCAAGTTCATTGCTATGAAAGGCCATCTTGCGTTTAGAGCGGTCAACCTGCACCACCTGCCCCGCCTTGAGTTCTGTTAGCGGATGAGTGGTAATTGCATTATTTACAAGGACTACCCTATTACTGATTAAAGCTTTTGCTCTATTACGGCTAATGCCATGCATCTTCTCCATCAAGAACTCGATAAGCAAGGCTTCCTGAGCCACCTTGAATGTCAGAAGACTACTCACATTTCTACGCATAACATATTATATTACATTTATTTATTTCATCGTCGTTCAAGCAATACAACATTCTCGACATGATGAGTATGCGGGAACATGTCCACCGGCTGCACAGCCGACACCTTATAATCGACATCAAGCAACTGCAAATCCCTTGCCTGGGTAGCCGGATTACAGCTGACATAGACAATACGTTTTGGAGCCGCAAAAAGTATGGTATCAATCACATCATTATGCATTCCCGCGCGTGGAGGGTCTGTTATAATCACATCGGGACGGCCATGCTCCGCAATAAAATCACGGGTAAGGATATCCTTCATATCCCCCGCAAAGAATGTCAAGTTGTCAAACCCGTTCAGTTCGGCATTTACACGCGCATCTATTATAGCATCCTCTACATACTCGATACCGACAACCTTTTTCGCATGCGCAGCCACAAAGTTCGCAATGGTACCGGTACCGGTATAAAGGTCATATACAACTTCATTCCCCGTCAATGCCGCAAACTCACGCGCTACCTTGTAAAGATTGTACGCCTGCTTGCTGTTTGTCTGATAGAAAGACTTTGGACCGACCTTGAAACGCAGTCCCTCCATCTCCTCATAAATAACGTCGGTACCTTTGTATGTCACGACCTCAAGGTCGCCGAAAGTATCGTTGCATTTGTTGTTTATTACATAAAGCAAGGAGGTCACCTCGGGAAATTCCGAAGCCACATACTGTAAGACTTTTTCCAAAAGAACCTTATCATTGTCACACTCCACTCTCGCCTGAATAAGCAACATAACCTCCCCTGTCGTAGAGATACGCAACATCATGCCACGCAGCACACCCTTATGCGAACGCAGGTCATAGAAAGGAAAGGATTCCTTGATAGCGAACTCGCGTATACCATTACGCAGACGGTTGTTCAGCCCCTGCATCAGGGCACATTCCTGAATATCGAGCACCTTGTCAAATGCACCGGGAATATGGAATCCAAGCGCATTCATATTATCATACTGCACACCCTGAGCCACCTCATCCCAAGTGAGCCAACGCTTGTCACTGAATGTGAATTCAAGCTTGTTGCGATACTCGCGTATATTCTCGGAACCGAGTATAGGCATCACTGGAGGCAACTCGACCTTTCCAATACGTGTAAGCGCATCGACAACCTGCTGTTGCTTGTATTTGAGCTGGTGCTCATAGGCCAGGCACTGCCATTTACACCCACCGCACACGCCATAATGCTTGCAGAACGGTTCACAGCGTTCCTTGGAATACTCATGGAATTTTACAGCCTCCGCCTCGGCATAGCTATGTTTCTTGCGTCTTACCTGAAGGTCCACAACATCTCCCGGAACAACAAAAGGAACAAACACTACAAGGTCATTCACCCTTGCAAGCGCCTTTCCTTCGGCCGCCACCCCTGTTATCTCAATCTTCTCAAGCAATGGAAATTCTTTCTTTTTTCTTGCCATACGATATCCTCTATCTTGTTTTATGTTTTAGACGCGAAGATACGCCGAAATTCCCGATAATTGATGCTTTTAATGCACGAACTTATTTTTTTATAATTATTTGTGATATTTTCTTGCAGAAATTTCGGATTACAAACATTTTTGTTATATTTGCAAATTAGTTGGATGCCCCATAAAAAGGCACATCCGGCTACTTGAGACAGTTAAAACATTTTTTATTTATCAACAAACAATAAACTCAAAAATTTATGGCAGACAAAAGAGTCTATACTTTTGGCAATGGTCTTGCTGAAGGTAACGCGTCAATGAGAAACTTGTTAGGAGGTAAAGGTGCTAACTTGGCAGAGATGAATCTCATCGGCATCCCCGTTCCTCCAGGATTTACCATCACAACCGAGGTGTGTGGCGAGTACTACAGCCTTGGCAGAGAGAAGGTAATCGAGCTTCTCAAGGCAGAGGTACAGGCTGCAGTGAAGAACATCGAGACCTTGATGAACTCTACATTCGGCGACCCCGCAAACCCATTGTTGGTATCAGTACGTTCAGGTGCACGTGCGTCAATGCCGGGTATGATGGATACAATCCTCAACCTCGGCCTTAACGACATCGTTGTAGAGGGTCTTGCAAAGAAGACCGGCAACGAGAAGTTCGCTTGGGACTCATACCGTCGTTTCGTACAGATGTACGGTGACGTTGTATTGGGCATGAAGCCGACAAGCAAGGAGGAGATTGACCCATTCGAGGCTATCATTGAGAAAGTTAAAGAGGAGCAGGGTGTTGTTCTCGACAAGGACCTCAGCGTTGAGGCTCTCAAAGACCTTGTTGCAAAGTTCAAGGCTGCCGTAAAGGCACAGACAGGCAAGGACTTCCCGACTGACGCTTACGAGCAGCTCTGGGGTGCTGTTTGCGCAGTGTTCGAGTCTTGGAACAACGAGCGCGCTATCCTTTACCGTCGTATGGAGAAAATTCCCGATGAGTGGGGTACAGCAGTTTCTGTTCAGGCAATGGTATTCGGTAACATGGGTGACACATCAGCTACCGGTGTATGTTTCTCTCGTGACGCCGCTACAGGTGAGAACCTCTTCAACGGTGAGTACCTCATCAACGCACAGGGTGAGGACGTTGTGGCAGGTATCCGCACACCACAGCAGATTACAAAGATCGGTTCTCAGCGTTGGGCTGCATTGCAGAACATCAGCGAGGAGGAGCGTGCAAGCAAGTATCCTTCAATGGAAGAGGCTATGCCTGAAATCTACAAGGAGCTTGACGCAATCCAGACACGCCTTGAGGACCACTACAAGGATATGCAGGATATGGAGTTCACCGTACAGGAGGGCAAACTCTGGTTCTTGCAGACACGTAATGGTAAGCGTACCGGTGCAGCGATGGTAAAGATTGCTATGGACTTCTACCGCGACGGTATCATCGATGACAAGACAGTTCTGAAGCGCATGGAGCCAGAGAAACTCAACGAGCTCCTGCACCCTGTATTCGATACTGCAGCTCTTGCAAAGGCTAAGGTTATCGCTAACGGTCTTCCCGCATCTCCGGGTGCTGCTACCGGCCGCATTGTATTCTTCGCAGACGACGCTGCAAAGTGGAACGAGGATGGCGAGAAGGTAGTACTTGTACGTATCGAGACATCTCCCGAGGACCTCGCCGGTATGGCAGCTGCGCAGGGTATCCTCACAGCTCGTGGCGGTATGACATCACACGCAGCCGTTGTTGCACGTGGTATGGGTAAGTGCTGTGTATCAGGTGCTGGCACATTGGTTATCGACTACAAGAAACGTACATTGACAGTTGACGGTCTCGTTCTGAACGAGGGTGACTACATCTCACTCAACGGTTCAACAGGTCAGGTTATCGAGGGCAAGGTTGAGACAAAGGCTCCCGAGCTCAGCGGTGATTTCGCCGAGTTGATGGCTATCTGTGACAAGTACGCACGCTTGGGCGTACGCACAAACGCTGATACTCCACACGATGCACAGGTTGCACGTGACTTCGGTGCTATCGGTATCGGTCTCTGCCGTACAGAGCACATGTTCTTCGAGGGCGAGAAGATTAAGGCTATGCGCGAGATGATTCTTGCCGAGACAGCCAAGGAGCGCGAGGTTGCTCTTGCAAAGCTGTTGCCATTCCAGAAGGCCGACTTCGTTGGTATCTTCAACGCAATGGAGGGCTTGCATGTGACTGTACGTCTGCTTGACCCACCACTCCACGAGTTCGTTCCACACGATGCAAAGGGCCAGCAGATGCTTGCAGAGTCTATGGGCAAGACAGTTGAGGCTGTTCAGCGCCGCGTAAAGTCTCTCGAGGAGTTCAACCCGATGCTCGGTCACCGTGGTTGCCGTTTGGGTAACACATATCCCGAGATTACAAGAATGCAGACAACAGCCATCCTCGGTGCAGCTCTCGAGCTGAAGAAGGAGGGTAAGGTTATCTATCCTGAAATCATGGTTCCGCTGGTAGGTATCATCAACGAGTTCGAGGAGCAGAAGAACGCTATCGTTGAGGCAGCCGAGGCATTGTTCGCAGCAGAGGGCGACCGCGTTGAGTACACAATCGGTACAATGATTGAGATTCCACGTGCAGCTTTGACAGCTGACCAGATTGCTCAGCAGGCTCAGTTCTTCTCATTCGGTACAAACGACTTGACACAGATGACCTTCGGTTACTCTCGTGACGACGTTAACTCATTCTTGCCTATCTACCTGCGCAAGAAGATTTTGAAGAATGACCCATTCCAGGTTCTCGACCAGACAGGTGTCGGCCAACTCGTTGAGATGGCTACAGCTAAGGGCCGTGGCGTTAACCCAGACCTCAAGTGCGGTATCTGCGGTGAGCACGGCGGTGAGCCAGAGTCAGTGAAGTTCTGCCACAGAGTAGGTTTGAACTATGTTTCTTGTTCTCCATTCCGCGTGCCTATCGCACGTCTTGCTGCTGCTCAGGCTGCAGTTGAGGAGATGTAAGAAATAATCCACTCAATATAGAACAAAGGGTATGCCCGTGCGGGCATACCCTTTGTTTTTTTATATAATTATGTACGCGCGCAAGGGAAAGGAAACCTCCACTAAAAGAACATCGCAACATTGAACACACAGGTTCCTGCATATTCACAGATTGCCGAGCACGAACTGCGCGATGAGTCCTTCGCAAAAACTCCCAAAGGCAGCATAAAGCGATTCATGTACATCTGACAATACCTTACCGGAAAACAAATTGACTAAGGGCGACAAATATTGCCGCCCCCTTTTGTGAGTGTATGGATAAAATGCCTACAATTCAACAATTCCGACAACCTCGAGCACCCCTTCGCATGAGACCCTAAAACGGACATCATAACCACAGTAAGACATTCCATAGACCCTTTCCGGGTCATCATGGTACTGTGGGCGCGGGTCAAGTTCAAGAATTTTCCGCAAAGCCCTGAGGTCATCATCGCCGAACGGCACGTGCATATTCTCAGGAATAACCACATCCAGCGTCTGCCACTTGTTGCTGTCGACAAAGCCGCTACGTGCCGAAGGATGCGCATCACTGTAAGCGACATATGGCTTGATATCATATATCGGCGTACCGTCAACGAGGTCGGCACCGGCGACAACCAGAACAGGTCCCTCACTACCCTCTTCAACCCTGATGAGACGCACCGAAGAGAGACCTAACGGATTAGGACGGAAGGGCGAGCGTGTGGCAAAGACACCCATATACTCATTCCCTCCAAGCAGCGGCGGACGCACGAGAGGCGACCATGCGCCACTCTTTCTGTCATTCAGCGAGAAGCCCCATATAAGCCACAGATAATCGAACCCCTCAATACCGCGTAACGAATCGGAGTTTCTATATTGAGGCATAAAGGAGACATATCCCACCAATTCGGGTACAAGTCCGCTCTGCCTCGGCACTCCGAACTTAGTCGGGAGCGAAGAGTGGTAGTATGCAATAGGCTCAATATTCATGACATCACGATTTTTAACACTGCTAATATATACAAAAATAAAGGATAAAGCACATGGATAAGGCAAAAAGCCGTAAATTAGCACTCAGAACAGAAACTTAAGTACAACTACAAATATGAAGAACAACGGACGACTGCTGTCACTTGATGTACTACGTGGCCTTGACCTGATGTTGCTGGTGGGCCTACAGCCTGTAATGCGCCATTTTCTCATAGAACTTGACAACCCTTTGCTCAACGACACACTGCTTTATCAGCTTGACCATGCCCAATGGGAAGGATTCAGAGTATGGGACCTTGTTATGCCGCTATTCCTTTTCATGTCTGGAGTAACAATGCCATACTCCCTGCCAAAGTACAGGAAGAACAACGGGAACATGAAAGTATGGTGCCGAGTCATGAAACGTTTTTTTCTGCTGTTCGCGTTGGGAATGGTCGTACAGGGCAACATTCTATCGCTTGACCCCTACAGGATATACATATACAGCAACACATTGCAGGCAATAGCTGTCGGCTATCTCCTTACTGTCCCTATGGTACTGTACCTGAAGCCCAAATGGTGGCTTGCTGTGATTACGGCACTTCTTGTCATATATTCTGTTCCTATGCATATTGTCGGTGACTGGAGTCCGCAAGGCAACTTTGCATGCATTGTCGACAAGATTATACTCGGCAGGTTCCGCGATGGCAGTTCAATCGCTCAGGACGGAAGTGTCATCTTCGCACAATGGTATGACTACACATGGCTATGGAGCAGTCTGACATTCTGTTGTACCGTGGCATTGGGCAGTTTCGCCGGACACCTTACAAAGAACGGCGGGAGCAACCGTACAGCAACAGCTAAAAGGCTTTTCGCCATGGCAGCGGCAATGCTCGTCACAGGAGTGCTGACAGGAGAGTTCCAACCGATAATAAAGCGCGTATGGAGCGCAAGCATGGTCCTTTACAGCGCAGGATGGTGCTATCTGTTGCTTGCCGTCTCTTATTGGTGGATAGATCTCAAAGGACACCGCAAAGGATGGGACTGGCTGCTATATTACGGATGCAATGCCATCACAGCATACCTGCTCGGCGAGATAATGAATTTCCGTTGCATTGCATCATCGTTGCTTCATGGAACCGAGCAATACATAGGCGGATGGTATCCTGTACTGCTTACCGCATGCAACAGCATCATACTGTTCTTCATACTAAGAGCATTATACAAGGCAAGGCTTTTCCTGAAGGTATAGTCACGCCATACAGAAGCATACAGAAGAGAGCCAACACACAAGTTGCACGCCTATAATCTTGTTTTCTTATCAGTTTTATATTATCTTCGCAGTTGGTTATATATATTATAATTTAATTCTAAATAGAAAACATGAAAAGAATTCTTATACTCATAATGCTGGTTGTCGCAAGCGGTTCCGTTTCGGCACAACTCTTCAAAAAGGACAACAAGGTTGTTGAAGCACAATACCAGGCAGGTGCAGTTCCTGTCGTCAACGGCAAGGTAACGTTTGAAGAGTTAATACCCGCCGAGGGGATGAGTGCTGCAGAGATTGAAGAGAAGGTTAACGGTTGGATTGCCCGCCGCTTTACAAAGCCCACCGTCATCAGTTCAAAGCGCTACGAGAGCGAGCAGCCTCACACAGCAATAGTAAAGAGCGAGGAATATATTGTCTTCAAGAAGACTGCCTTTGTCCAGAACACTCCTAGAATATACTATTACCTGACAATCACAGCCGAGGACGGAGGATGCAGATTCAACATGTCACGCATTACCTATTGGTACGATGATCAGGATGAAAAAGGAGGAATCCAAATGAAGGCCGAGAATTGGATTACCGATGATATGGCTTTCAAGAAGAATGGACGCCTCAAGAAATTTGAGGGCAAGTTCCGCCGCAAGACAATCGACCTCAAGGAGAAACTGGTAAAAGAACTCACTGATGAACTGACATCCAATAGATAATGAGACCCGTTGACAAAGCAAGATACATACTGAATATACTGTTCCTCATCGGAGCGGTCGCAACGCTAATCGTATACCTCACAAGCGGTAAGTGTCCGACATTCATCTATATAGGATTCACGACACTGGCAATAAAGGTTTTTGAGTTCATCCTCCGTTTCATAAACTGAGAAGTACACCATCCACCCCAAAAATGAAGAGGAATCTAATATATATACTGCTGCTGATGCTGCCGGCAGCAATGTTCGGCCAGCACCTTCAAGAGCATCAGCTTGAGAACGGCGTCAAAAGCGGCATGGGCAGCGGCGAGGTGTTCAGTCCGTTCAAGAACACCCCCAAGGACTCTACAAAACATGAGATTATCGTTCCCAAGGAGATACATCAGTGGCATGTCGATGAGCGGACAGGCGAGGTACTGGCTATTGATGCCGACACAATGCAACACATGTTCCAGAACTGGCACCTGACCGAAGGAATGAACGGCGAGTACAATTTCCTCGGCAACATGGGTACCCCCCGTATGTCAAGGATATTCTTCAACCGCCCCACTGAAACCGAATACAATTTCCTGCAACCGTACGACTATTTCTTCACGCGCCCTGGGAAGTTCATATTCACAGACACCAAATCGCCCTATACCAACCTCAGTTACCACTCATCGGGCAACAAGGTCGACGGTGATGACCGTTTCAGAGCATACTTCACCACAAATGCAGGCAAACATTTCGGAGCCGGTTTCCTGTTCGACTATTTGTACGCACGTGGCCGTTACGACAACCAGTCAAGTGCACAGATGAACTTTTCTCTCTTCTCGTTCTACAGGAGCGACCGCTACAACTACCACCTGCTTGCAAGCCGCTACCACATGAAACAGGCCGAGAACGGAGGTATAACCGATGACCGCTACATAACCCGCCCCGAGGAGACCGACGGTTCGAACAGCAGTTTCGGCACAAGCGACATTCCGGTAAGGCTCGATGCCTCATGGAACCGCAACGAGGCATATACACTCTTCTTCACACATAACTACAACTTCGGATTCTACCGCGAGAAAGAGATTGCAGACAGCATAATTGTCGACAGTACCAGGATAGAGCAAGAGTTCATCAACGTCGCACGCATAACGCACACTGCAGACATAACACAGAACAGTCGCGAGTTCATAAACTACAGGCAGCCGTCGGGATACTACGCCGACACATACCTGCCAAAGGACTCGACCGACAAGACACGATACTTTGAGATGACAAACCGCCTGTCGCTATCGCTCTGCGAAGGATTCAGCCGATGGGCGTTTGCAGATGTCGCGGTTTTCGCTTCACACAAGTACAGCCATTACGCGTTGCCCGACACGACGCCTGGCAGCGCAAGGGAGTACCGTAAAAAGTACAATGAGCACATACTCTCCATCGGAGGTTCAATATCGAGCGACCGCTGGAAGTTTTTCCGTTACCACGTTGAAGGCGAGACTGCCATAAACGGGGATGAGTTAGGCACATTCTCGCTCGACGGCAAGCTGGAGTTCGATTTCAAGCTATGGAAAAAGGACGTCATACTCAAAGCGCGCGCGTTCATGAAGAACAACCGTCCGTCATTCTACTACCGCCACTACCACAGCGAACATTTCTGGTGGGACAACAACGACCTCGACAAGGAGTTCAAGACACGCATATGCGGAGAGTTGCATATACCGTCATGGAAAACAAGAGTGAGCGTTGGGGTAGAGAATGTAAAGAACTTCACATATATAGCCAACAATGCTGTAGAGATGACACCCGGCCGCTATCTCAACCGCTTTACAGTAGCGCAGGAGAGCAGCAACATCCAAGTGTTTACAGCCACACTGAAACAGGACTTCACTGCTGGGATATTCAATATAAATGCCGAGCTGACATACCAGAACAGCAGTAACAAGAGTGTGCTGCCACTGCCGGAGCTGAACCTCTATGCGAACATGTTCCTGAAGTTCAAGATAGCAAAGGTCCTTAACACCGAGATTGGAGCGGACGTCAGATATTTTACCGAGTATTACGCGCCTGACTACTCGCCGGCCTTAGGGCAGTTCGTACAGCAGAACCAGGCCGACAGGATTGCAATCGGAGACTACCCTATTGCCAGTGCGTATGCGAATTTTCTTCTCAAGCAGACACGTTTCTACGTAAAATACTACCATGCCAACGAGACCGTCGGAAACAAGAAGCACTTTCTTGTTCCGCACTACCCGACGACAAAGGGAGTGCTATGGATTGGATTGTCATGGAACTTCTATAACTGATAAAGGATGAAAAGTATCATCAAATGGGGATTCATCGGTTGCGGTGAGGCCACAGAGAAGAAGAGCGGTCCCGCCTTTTCGGTAGTAAAGGACTCCGAGGTTGTGGCAGTCATGGGTCGAGACAAGGAGAAGACACGCGACTACGCCAAGCGCCACAATATCCCCCACTACTACACCGATGCACAGGCACTCATAGATGACCAGGAGGTAAACGCCGTATACATAGCAACCCCTCCTTCATCGCATGCCACATATGCCATCATGGCAATGAAGGCAGGCAAGCCTGTATATGTAGAGAAGCCCCTTGCCGCAAGCTATGAGGACTGCGCACGCATAAACAGGATATCGCGTGAGACCGGGGTACCATGCTTTGTAGCATACTACCGCCGCTATCTGCCCTACTTCCTGAAGGTAAGGGAACTGTTGCCCGAGATAGGCAAGGTGCTAAACGTACAGATACGTTTCTCGGTTCCTCCACGCGACCTCGACTACAATCGCGACAACCTGCCATGGCGTGTCATTCCCGACATTGCAGGCGGCGGATACTTCTACGACCTTGCACCGCACCAGATAGACCTGTTGCAGGAGATGTTCGGCTGCATTCTGCATGCCGAAGGATATGCAGCCAATCGTGGAGGCCTGTACAAGGCTGAAGACACAGTCAGTGCATGCTTCATGTTCGAGAACGGCATTCCGGGCTCCGGGTCATGGTGTTTCGTCTCGGATGAATCATCCAAGGAGGACCATATCGAAATTTTCGGCAGCAAGGGCACTATAAAGTTCTCTGTGTTCACATTCGAGCCGATAGTACTGCGCAACGAGAACGGCACACAGAGTTTCAACATTCCAAACCCCACCTACGTGCAGTTGCCGCTTATAAGGAACATTGTGGAACATCTGCTCCAGAAGGGGCACTGCAGTTGTGACAGCATAAGCGCAACACCCACCAACTGGGTTCTTGACAAGATACTGGGCAAGATAATCTGACAAAACGGTTCAAGAATGGGATTATCGGCAGAAACAAAGGGCATATTCTGGCGGGCTGTGGCGATTGTCATCGCCATGATGCCTTTCATGCCGGCCAATGCACAGGTAGACTCATTTACTGAAAAGGTTGTCGGCGGCACAAAAGAATTTGTAAGGGAAACCGAGGCATTCATCGAGAACACCCTCGACAGCAAGGACAGCATATATATATCGCCCAACCTGTACAACTTCACCATAATGCCCCAGTACTCATACTGCTATGACTACTACCGTTTCTCCTCATCTGAAACAGAGCAGAGCATCACGCTGACACCGGGCAGCAGCCACAAGATAGGCCTGTATGTAGGTTGGCGCTGGATATTCCTGGGATACAGTTTCGATGTAAGCAGCAACAGTCCGCAAACCGACCTGAACTTCAGCTTCTACACATCAGCCGTAGGAATTGACCTTTTCTACCGCAAGCGGAGCGAAGGCTACAAGATAAGGACGCTCAACGGTTTCTATGAAAACGCGACCAATGAGTTGAAAAATTACAACCACAACTTCGACGGCCTGACCGTCACACAATACGGTACTAATCTCTATTACATATTCAACAACAAGAGATTCTCCTACCCTGCCGCATACAGCCAGTCGACAAACCAGCGGATAAGCGCAGGCTCCTTCATCCTCGGGCTATCATACAATGAACAATCGTTCCTGTTCGACCATTCTAAGTTCGACGCCTCAATCAGCGGGCAGCTCAACGATGAACTCAAATTTGAAGATGTAAAGTACAAGGACTTCAGCATCAATTTCGGTTACAGTTACAATTGGGTATTCGCGAAGGACTTTCTCGCCAACATCTCATTGACACCGGCCATAGGATATAAAAACACCTCGCTGTGGCTACGCGACAGCAAGGAGTTATTGTCAAGCATAAACTTCGACTTCATAACACGCGCGGCAATAGTATACAACAACAGCAGATACTATGCCGGCGCGTCGCTTGTCTCACACACCTACTCCTACACGAAGAACTCTCTCTCCATTCTCAACGGATTCGGTGTCATAAATTTCTATTTCGGAGTAAACATCGGACGGAAGAACAAATAGTCCGGGAGCATCAGAACTTGATTCCCAACGTTGCTGTCAGTGTGTGGTTCGAGTACTCCATCTTTGCAGCAGGATTTACATACTCCCTGTCATAGTAGGGATAGAAGTCAGCCTCCTGGGTATCATACACATACGCCATATCAAAATAGAACACCTTTCCACGATAACCGGCACCCAACGTGACAGCTTCTTTGCTGAAACGGTTGTTATAGTCAGTAGAGGTTGCCGTCACAGGCATATTCATCATCTCCTTGTAAGCGTCACTTCTGAACGGAGCTGAAGAATAGCAATAACCTCCACGCAGACTAATTCCGCCACCCAGATTGAACTCAGCACCCACGCGCAACGAGTGCTGCTCCTTAAGATTATACTTTATCTCCTCGTTCTGTGCATACTTGCTTCCGGCATCAACACGGCCGTATTTGGCCGAAGAGTAATCGGTATACTCATAATCGACATTCAATGCCATGAAAGTTCCGAAAGTATAAGAGGCCGATGCAATATAACGCCAAGGAGTATTGAACTTGCTCCTTACCTGAAGGACATCGTAGAACAGTTCCTCATCACGGGTATCATAGAAGTCATTGAAAGGGCCATTGATATCAGCATAGGTAAAATTCTTCAAATCGTACCATGTTGGAGTATGTACCGCAACACCCAACTTGAACGGAGAGTACTTGAACGGACGGAGAATCGCTCCCAACTTGATATTGAACCCATTACCCTCTATGTGGTTATAGTTACCTATAGAATAGATATCCCCGACCTCATCATACTCGTAATATACTGTATTTGCAGTGTAATCAACAGCAGCCAGTGAGAATGTAGCTCCGACATAGAGCCTGTCATTGATGTTTGCCGAGACATTTATGTCAACCTCCGATACACCGCCACGCTCCTCATTGATGAATTCCATGCCGGTAGGTGCAAATATCAATGAACCGTCAGTACGTGTCAGGAGATTGCCATCGGTATCGCCTATGTTGGCATATGTGGCAAGCAACGGTAGCCATGAATAGCCAAAGCCTTCGAACGCCCTGTAATCAAGCCCCTCAAGTTCAAAAGGATTATTGTCATAAAGTTCCCTGATTGCATACTGCTGTGAGAATTGGGTATCATCGGCAATGGCAGAGCCCCTCATGGTAAATTCATTGGCAAGCCCGTTCTTCCTGCGATAGCCGAGACCAACGTTGAAGAACTTCAGAGCACCACCGTCATAAACCTTGTTCGCCAATACCGCACCAAAGCTCTCGACATCAAAGTTCACATTATCAGTATCGACCACAGTTCCGTTATATGCAGCCTTTGTACGGTTAAAAGCCATGCTTCCAGTAAAGGCAAAATCATTGCTGCGGTAAAGCGCTATGCCGGCCGGATTGCTTCCCATAACCGAGATATCTCCACCCAATGCACCCATGGCACCGCCCATTGAGATGTAACGCGACGTACCCGTCAAATCATTCTGCATGAAAGATGCAGTCTCATACATATTCTGGGCACCCAGTCCCAAAGGCAAGAAAGATAAAAGAATATATAATGTCCGTTTCATGATTTACTGTTTTATGTTTGTCAAAGTATAGTCATTCCCATTATAATGGTTGAATTATCTGCCGCGGCCACCACCCGAGCCACGGGAACCGCCACCTGAGCTGCCACGTGAACTTGAACCACCACCGAATCCGGAACTGTTGCTTCGGCTGCTTGAACCGCTGCTATAACTTGAGCTATTGCTACGCGAACGGCTGCTTGAACCGCTGCTGTAACTTGAGCTATTGTTACGTGAACGGCTGCCTGAACCGTTGCTGTAACTTGAACTGCTGCGCGACTGGGTAGAGCCGCTGCGTGAACGTGTCACGTTGGTACTGCTCTGTCTATTGTAGCTGCCTGATGATGAGCCGCGACGGTTCACTGTTCCGCTCTGTTCTCTCTTTGAGCCACCATCATTCCTGCTCTGACGCACATTGCCGTTGGAACTGCCGGCTGCTGAACTGTTTCTCTTGTTGCCCTCGGCATTGACCATGCTTCTTGCAGGCTGCTGACGGCGTGCACCGTTCTCGCCTACCTTGCGGTTACCTTCATTGCCCGAGCCGAACCTTATCTCGCGCACCTGGCCGTTTCCGTTCCTGTTACTGCCACTCAGGTTAACTCCATCGCGGTTATTTTTACCCTGACCATCATTGCGCTGTCCTACAGCTGAAGCGTCACCTCTTCCGTTGTCCTTTCTCACACCTCTGAGGTCGACACCGCCATTGTTACCCTTGCCAGCAACAGCACCTCTGTCATTGCCGCCTCTTACCGAAGAGTTTGATGGGATATTGTCTCTCTTTGCCGTTACAGCACCATTGTGAGGGACTCTGCGGTTCGGGCGACGTCCGTCATACCATCTGTCTGCATGTAGATGGCCGTTCCAGTGAGGTCCGTACCAGTTGTGACCGTACCAGTTGTGACCGTACCAATAGTGGTCATAATAGTGATGATGATATCCATGATGATGCCATCCCCAGTAAGGAGTACAGCCCCAGCTGTAGTAATTGTACCAGCTTCTCCAGTTATAGTAGTTCAGAGAGTTCCATGCGAATGAGAAATCTCCCCAGAAATAGAGAGGGTTATTCACTGTAGGATATATGTCTATTGAGTACCCGTTGTCATACACATACCAGTCATTAATACCACAGCCATATGAAAGGTCCCAGTATATTGAGCTGAAAGCCCTGCGGGGAGAATGGAAGCGGACAATACGGGTCGAATAGTCATACTCCTGATATTCATCATCATAATACTCGTCACTGTAATTCTCCTCAATATAAGCCTCGGGGTCATTGGTATATCCGCCGGAACGCCTGTTATACTCATCCACATCACGCATGGAGCTCTTTGCCGCACTGCTGATGCCGTACTTGTCCGATACACTCTCGACAACAAGTGTCTTCTTTTCGCTCTCCCTCTTGGGAACGAAATAGATATCATCGGCCTGAGCGTATCCGGCCAAAGGAGAAATCAGCAAAAGCAACATAGCCAATGCCTTCATGAGACTCTCCATCTGAACACGTCTAAATTGATTTTTCATAGCCGTTTATTTTAAAGGATTCTTATCTGCAACAAAAATATATAATGAAAAATATGCAAAAAAGGGAAAAAACCTACAAAAAGAGGGGGATTTCCCTATTTATAAAAAAGCGGATGTGATCATTTCACATCCGCTCTGTAAGAATCAATACAAGAACAAAGGCAACACACTTTATTTCACTGCCTTACGTTTGTAATCCTCATCAAAAAGCAGGTCGCTCAGTTTCTCCTGCGATGCACGGGGCACAGCCACACGGCCCGATTTCACGAACTGCAGGATACAGTCCCTTGCGACAAATTCATTGTACAGTTCCACAATGGCATCTGTCTGACCTGTCATCTCAACCACTGTGTAATTGTCATTGACCTCAATCACACGCGCAGTGCTGTGACGTATCATACGCGAAATATAACTGTCGGCAAGCACCTTCGGTGTAGACAGTTTGTACAATGCAACCTCCTGGAAGAAGATTTCATTGTCAGTGTAGTAGTCCGCCTTCAGGACATCGACTTTTTTGGCGATGCGCTTTGTTACCTTATGTACCGAATCTTCCTCACCCCACAAAGAGATTGTATATCGGTGCACGCCTTCAACCGAGGATGAAGAAGCGGTAATAGTATCAATGTTCATCATTCGACGGGTAAACTCGGCTGTTACCTGATTGAGCATACCCGCGATATTCTCTGTATAAACGATAATTGTATATAGTTTCTTTTCCATACTCTCAGTTACTCAAAAATCATCTCATTGACCGAAGCTCCCGGAGGTGTCATCGGCATTACATTTGCCTCCTCTTTTACCGCCACGTGCAAAAGGAATGCACCCGGAGTCTCTAACATCTCCTTTATGGCATCATCAAGTTCCGCGCGCTCAGTAACCAGGCGCGAAGCTATTCCATAGCCTTTAGCCACCATTGAATAATCGGGGTTAATCATAGGTGTCCATGAATAACGGTGGTTGAAGAAGAGTTCCTGCCACTGACGCACATTGCCAAGATAGTTGTTGTTCAACAGAATTATCTTGACAGCAACACCCTGTTCCATTATCGTACCGAACTCCTGTATGTTCATCTGCAGACCACCGTCACCTGCAAAAATGCAGACAGTACGCTCAGGCATCGCTATCTTGGCACCTATTGCAGCCGGAAGACCGTAGCCCATCGTTCCGAGACCGCCGGAGGTCAATATGCTGTGAGGCTTTGTGAATTTGAAGTAACGTGCCGACATCATCTGGTTCTGACCCACATCTGTTACAAGGATGGCACTGTTGCCGGTAGCCTCGCTGACCTTGCGCACAACCTCTCCCATAAGCAGAGGGCCTTCGCCCGGATTGAGCGCCTTCTCAATGACCTTCTCATGCTCAATGGCATTAAGCTGGCGGAAACTCTCAATCCACTCCTTGTGCGATGCCTTCCCCACCAATGCTGTAAGCATCGGGAGTACTTCCTTGCAATCGCCCACGATAGGCACGTCAACCGCAACATTCTTGTTTATCTCGGCGTGGTCAATGTCAATGTGTACCACCTTGGCCTGCTTGGCATATGTCCTGACATTACCCGTCACGCGGTCACTGAAACGCATACCCACTGCAATGAGCAGGTCACACTCATTCGTGTTCACGTTAGGTCCATAGTTGCCATGCATACCCAACATACCGACACAGAGCGGATGGTCGCTCGGCAAAGCCGACAGTCCCATAAGGGTACGCGCTACCGGTATATCGGCCTTCTCAATGAACTCAACGAGTTCCTTGTGGGCCTCACCCAACTCAACACCCTGACCAACAAGCATGAAAGGACGCTTTGAACCGTTTATGAGCTTTGCAGCCTCCTCTATGGCACTCTGCGACGGTGTAGGATAAGGTATATAACTGCGTACACTATCGACCTTCACGGGCTCGTAATCGGTAAGAGCTATCTGAGCATCCTTTGTAAAGTCGAGCACGACAGGACCCGGGCGACCCGTTCCTGCAATATAAAAAGCCCTTGCGACAGCCCATGCCACATCCTCGGCACGACGTATCTGATAACTCCATTTTGTAATAGGCTGTGTTATGCCGACAAAGTCAATCTCCTGAAAGGCATCTGTACCGAGCACTGCAGAGGGCACCTGACCCGCAATCACAACCACCGGGGTGCTGTCAAGCATCGCATCACTGATACCGGTCAGAGTATTTGTCGCACCCGGACCACTTGTCACAATACAGAGACCAACCTTGCCCGAGCTACGCGCATAGCCTTGAGCCGCATGCACAGCACCCTGCTCATGGCGTACAAGCACACCGCGGAAGACCTTGCTGTAATCGTACATGGCATCGAACACCGGCATTATAGAACCGCCGGGATACCCGAACACCGTGTCAACACCTTCATTTACAAGCGAACGCATAAGCGCTTCGCATCCTGTTATTCTCTCTTTTCCCATTGTTTAGTCAATAATTCTAATTCCGCCCTTGTCGGCCGAGCTAACCATGTTTGCATAGGCCTTAAGGCTTTTTGAAACAACTCTGTCACGTGTCAGCGGGAACATTTCGCGTGCTGCAAGTTCCTCATCACTGAGTCTTACATTGATTGAACGTGCAGGGATATCTATGTCTATTATATCGCCATCGCGCAACTTGCCGATGTTACCGCCCGCAGCAGCCTCGGGAGATATATGTCCGATGCTGAGCCCCGAGGTGCCACCGCTGAAGCGGCCGTCTGTAATCAAGGCACACTCCTTGCCCAGATGACGCGACTTGATGTACGATGTAGGGTAAAGCATCTCCTGCATACCCGGGCCACCCTTCGGACCTTCGTATATGATTACCACGACATCCCCGGCCTGCACTGCTCCGCCAAGGATACCCTCCACGGCTGCCTCCTGGGAGTCAAAGACCTTTGCCCTTCCACTGAAACGCCAGATACTCTCATCAACACCGGCTGTCTTCACCACACAACCGTCCTTGGCAATATTTCCGAACAGAATAGCAAGACCGCCATCCTTGGTGTAAGCATTCTCGAGCGAGCGTATACAGCCATTGGCTCTGTCAGTGTCAAGCGAGTCATATGTACAGTTCTGCGCGCCCATGCGGTTGCAGAAAACATTCGCAGGAGCAGTGCTGTATATTCTCTTGGGCTCATCGCCAACCGTAACACCAGTAATTGAATACTTTTCTATATCCTCACCGAGCGTAGCACCGTTTACACGTATCGCCGATGTGTGCAGAAGCCCGCCCTTGGCCAACTCGCCCATGATACCGATGATACCACCTGCACGACCACAATCCTGGACAGCATATTTCTGTCCGTTGGGCGCAAGTTTGCAAAGGCATGGCACTTTACGGCTCAGTTTATCGATATCCTCCATTTTGAACTCCACACCGGCCTCCTGCGCAACAGCAAGCAGATGAAGTATCGTATTTGTAGAGCCACCCATGGCAATGTCAAGAGTCATGGCATTGAGGAAAGCCTCTCGTGTAGCGATATTATGCGGCAGGACACTTGTGTCGCCCTCGCCATAATATCTCGTTGCATTCTCCACAATCTGTCTGGCAGCATCCTTCAGCAGCTGCACACGGTTCTCGTGTGTAGCAAGTATCGTTCCGTTACCCGGCAACGAGAGTCCTATAGCCTCAGTAAGCGAGTTCATCGAATTGGCCGTAAACATACCCGAACAGCATCCGCAGCCCGGACAAGAGCGTTTCTCAATCTCTGCAAGTTCCTCATCACTCACACTCTCATCGGCAGCCTTGACCATTGCAATCACAAGATCAAGATTCTCATTCTTCCATGTACCCTTTTCCATAGGGCCACCCGAAACGAATACTGTAGGTATATTCAGTCTCATGGCTGCCATGAGCATACCAGGAGTAATCTTGTCACAGTTGGATATACACACAAGCGCATCAACCTTATGCGCATTGCACATATACTCCACACTGTCGGCAATTATATCGCGTGAAGGCAACGAGTAGAGCATTCCGTCATGTCCCATTGCAATTCCGTCATCAATGGCGATGGTATTGAACTCGGCAGCATAGCATCCGAGTTTCTCAATCTCCGCCTTTACAATCTGTCCAGCCTCATGCAGATGGGTATGACCCGGCACGAGCTGTGTAAATGAATTGGCAATGGCTATAATGGGTTTACCGAACATCTCGCGCTTCATGCCGTTTGCAATCCACAAGGCACGTGCACCTGCCATACGGCGTCCTTCAGTGCACTGGGCACTCCTTAATCTTATCTTCATAATAACTTTCAAAATAAAAAAGCGCCCTTCTCCGCAAGAGAAAGGCAACCGGACCGGTTTTAACACCCAATCCTTTCAAAGTACAAAATTAGTCTCTTTTTTATTATATTACAAGCAATTTGCCATAAAACAGCAAATAAATCTTTACAATATTGAATAAAAGACAATCTCACGTTGACCAACAGGCTGCACACATCACAGATTACCCCTGTTCCTGAGCAGCACATATATTATCACAGGGGCACCTACAAGCGGAGTCACAGCAGCAAGAGGCATGAGCCCGTTCTCGCCCGGCAACTGACAGATTATGTTGCACAGCAGTGCTACAGATGCACCCGCGAGCATCGTTGCCGGCAACAGATAGTTGTGGTTGCTGCTTTTCAGCAGAAGCCTTGCAATGTGCGGCACAGCAAGACCGATGAATGTCACAGGACCACAGAAAGCAGTCACGACGGCTATTATGAGCCCCACGACTGCAAGCAGCACCACACGTGCCGTCATCACATTAACACCGAGATTGGCTGCATAGTCATCGCCGAGAAGCAACGCATTGAGCGACTTTGTCTTCAGAATGGTAACAGCCAACAGCAGAAGCACAGGTATGGCGAACAGGGGAAGCTGCGACAGCGATACACCGCTGAAACTGCCCATACCCCAAATCATGTACGAATGCACTCCCTCGGATGTAGCAAAGTAGTTCAATATCGATATCGCCGATGAGACAAGAAAACTGACGGCGACGCCGGCAATGAGAAGATACAGTTTGCTGTGCAGCATCGAAGAGAGAAGAAGTATAAGTGATATAACCGTCAATGAGCCGATGAATGCACCCGCAAGCACTGCAAAGTAGCCGTCAAGCCCCATTGCACCGGCAAACAGCGGTCCCTGGACAAGAAGCATAACAACAGCCACTCCAAGTCCTGCACCGCTGTTGATACCCAACACCTCGGGACCTGCAAGCGGATTATTGAAGAGAGTCTGCAGCACAAGGCCTGCGACAGATATTGCCGCCCCTGCAAGAACTGCTACAACAGCCTGAGGCAGACGCGTCTCTACTACAATGAGGCGCCACACGTCACTGCACTCCCGACCCATTATCACATCTATCACACCCGACAGCGGTATATCTACCGAACCATAGACAATGTTCGCGACAAAGAGCAACAGCAATGCAACGGCAAATAGTGCAATCAGGACTTTCTTCATATCAACGCATCCTCTCATAGTACTTCGGTTTATATTCGGGGAAAATATCAGGGTGGAACAGCGCGACAAGTTCCTTTAGCAATATTTCGGGATGGAAGGCACTCTCCTCGAATATTCTCTTCATTCTTGTATTGCACGCATATACACTCCCCTCTTTCAAAGGTCTGAAATGCGAATATCCGCTGTACTCCGCAAGGAGCGAAGCACAAGTCTTATTAAGCGGCGAGTTATATTTCATGAGCCAAATATCGGCATCGGCAGCCTTGTCAAGCACTACCTCGAAAGAGAGCGGCACAGAACCTGTCCCTTCATATGAAGAGAAAAGATAATCAGCTCCTGCATCATGATACATGCGACCCATGGTACTGCCACCGGCCGGAATATACCATGCCGAGCTGCTTTTCAGTTCACACATCAGTTTAGGACGCGAAGCATCACGCCTCGCTACAAAGCTCAAAGCCTCATATTCACTGCATACAGCATCGAAGAGCGAATCGGCCTCTGCCCCCTTACCCACAAGGCGACCATAGAAACGCACCCATTCGGCACAGCCAAGAGGCGAACTCTCCATGTAATCGGCACACTCCACAAGCGGTATCCTTAACCTGTCGAGTTTGCCGTAGCCGCCATTTTCAAAAGGAAGCACGAATATTGCATCGGGCGAGGCCTCGGCCACACGCTCAAGATTCACATCAAGCGAGCTTCCACAATCCACGACACGCCCCTCGGCTATCGCAGCTGCCGTAATCTTGGAATATACATACTCCGCATCGCACACAGCTTTAATATATTCCGCCACGCCCAGTTCCTCGAACAGCGCCGTATGCACGCCCGAGAAGAGAAGCGCCCTCCTGACAGGTGTACGCATAAGCGTGCCCTCGGGGAGCAATTCCGGCAGTCCACTCTCTTCGGGGACAAGGATATAGCGTTGCAATAGCCCCTCACCCCATGGGTTATCCACATCAACCACCGTATAGCCGTCACACTCGACTATCGACAGCAGGGAGGAGTGTCTCATCTTCAACGCCTTTCCTTCAACCTTTCCCATACCGGCATTGCCGACAAGCAGGAGCATCATCAGCAGGAATGCCATTACAATGCTTGCAATAAAGAAAATAGCCGACAGTTTTCGTGACAGAATCATTTTCCGGGATTGTCATTAACGATATTAAGCTGCTGACGGATACTCTCGGAATGTATAACCTCGAAAATATCCTTCATGACCTCGGCATCAAGCCTTGCGATGCTGCAATACTCATCGCACCGCTGCATAGTCTCATTGTAACGTTGAGCCTGAAAGACTGCAAGTCCCTTCTCGCGTTTTACCTCACCAATCTCACGTGACACCTCCATGCGCTTGGCGATAAGCCCCATAAGCGCATCATCAATCTCATCAATCTGTCGGCGGTACGACGATATGTCATTGTTGTCCGCTGCAGCCGAACGGTGCACAATGCGGCCAAGCACTATAGAAAGTTCATCGGGGGTGACCTGCTGGCGCGCATCACTCCACGCACATACTGGATTACAGTGAGTCTCAATCATAAGACCGTCAAAATTCAAATCCATCGCCTGCTGCGACAGCGACATTATCAGTTCGCGTTTGCCAGCTATGTGACTCGGGTCGCAGAAAAGAGGCAGTTCGGGCAATCTGCGGCGCAACTCAAGAGGCAACTGCCACTGGGGAGCATTGCGGAAGCACTTCTCGCCATATGAAGAGAAACCGCGGTGTATAGCACCAAGACGTGTAAGGCCCGCATTGTTCAGACGCTCCAATGCGCCAATCCAGAGCTCAAGGTCGGGGTTGACAGGGTTCTTCACAAGCACAGGCACATCACATCCGCGCAAGGCATCCGCTATCTCCTGCACTGCAAACGGGTTAACTGTAGTACGTGCGCCAATCCACAGTACATCAATGCCCGCCGACAAGGCAAGTTCAACATGCTCGGCATTGGCCACCTCGGTAGCTACGGGCAACGACAGTTCGCGTTTTACCCTCTGCATCCATGGAAGACCTTCCTTGCCCACACCCTCGAAACATCCGGGACGTGTACGCGGTTTCCAAAGACCCGCCCTGAAAAGCGTGACCTTACCGGCAAGAGCCGATGCGACAGCCATAAGCTGCTCCTCGCTCTCGGCGCTACACGGACCGGCAATCAGAAGCGGCCTTTCAATCTTATCAAATATATCGATATTTTCTAAAGTCATGACATATGTTTTTAAAAAGTTTCTAAAGTCCGAAAAGCCTGCGTGCATTATCAGTTGTGACGGCAGCTACATGCTCTACCGTACAACCATAAAGTTCGGCAACCTTCTCGGCTATATAAGGGATATATGAACTCTCGTTACGCTTGCCGCGTTTAGGAACCGGAGCCAAATAAGGAGAATCGGTCTCAAGGAGAATCCTTTCAAGAGGAACTGCGGCAAGAGCCTCGGGCAGTGTCGATTTCTTGTATGTGACCACACCGCCTATTCCGAGATAGAAACCATTGAACGAGAGTAGTTTCTCAGCCTCTTCTTCTGTCCCCGAGAAACAATGGAACACCCCTCTGAGGTTTTTTGAACGGTTACTCTCCATTATAGCATATAGCTCATCGAAAGCATTGCGGGAGTGTATAACAAGAGGCAGATTCATTTCGTGCGCCCAATCAATCTGACGGCAAAAGGCATCAATCTGTTCATCCTTGCGGCTATCATCCCAATAGAGGTCAATCCCCACCTCGCCGACGGCAATATATCCTGGCACAGACTTCAGCCTGCGATAAAACATGTCAAGCACAGAGAGGTAGTCATCGCCGAGTTCCGTCGGGTGCAGACCAATCATCGCATGGCATATCCCTGGAAACTCGCGGCACATCTCATCCATGCGTTCAAGAGAACTTTCGTTTATGCATGGGAGACACAGAGTCTTTACACCGGCATCTACAGCGCGCTCCACAGCTGCAGCCCTGTCCTCGGCAAACTCAGGTTCGAATATATGTGTATGAGTATCTACAAATTCAATCATTGGCTTCTTTCTTACGCTTTCTGTCGGGACGGTCATAATATATTACACCATACCTTGCACAATGCTTTATTCTGGCATCGCCACTGAACGAAGAGAAGGCCTTCTCAATCTCTTCCCACGCCTCGAATATTATCTCATCAGCCTCGAAACGCATGTCCGCGATATTCCGCAAAGCCTCGGCTGTACGCTGCTGCAGTGCCACCTGCCTCTCGTATTTCTCCCTGAACATCTCAAAGACCACCGACACACGTCCCATGGTAGGATTATAGATAGGAATTCCACCCTCACCCTGACGACGCTGTTCCCCTTTCATTATCTTCTCTCCCCACTCGAGAACCGAAGCCTCGGAGAAGAGGTTCGGCACCGTATCCTCGTTCTCGGGCAAGCCGTAATAGGGGCGCTTGCTACGGGCGACCTCACCACGTATGATACACATGCTGAGCACCTGTATGAAGTGCGAGACATACATTCTCGCCTTCTTCAACGCCGCCTCATAGTCTGCATTTCCACGCTTAGATGACTGTTCCTGGGCACATCGCTTGTAGATATCGACTTCTGCCGAGAATCTTTGAAGGAAATCCTTTGCCCTGTGGTATGTGTTATGTGAGAGCACATTGGTAAATATGCCATTCTGCACGCTACTGTCAACGGCACTCTTCAGCGCACGTATACGTGCCTGGTCGGTCTTCGGCAGTCTTCTGTAAGGCATCTGTTCAGAGGTTTCTGTTCAACAGAGAGTCGGCGAACTCCTTCAGGAACGTCTTTCTCTCGGGAGAGACGGATACGTTCGCCATATACCGGTCACACTCCTCAAAGAGCGCCTGTATCCTCTTCTCACAGATATCCCTGACACCCAACTCGTCATATATTCTTGTAAAGCAAGCGACCTTCTCCGCAGCATCGAACTCGCTCTTCGCCATCCACTCCTTCATCTCGGCAAGCTGCACGGGCGAAGCAAGGTTCATGGCAGTAATGAGCAGGAAAGTCTTCTTGTTGCAGCAGATATCGCCGCCAATCTTCTTTCCGAAGAGCGACTCATCGGCATAGACATCGAGCAAGTCATCCTGCAACTGGAAGGCAAGGCCCATCTTTTCGCCATAGGCATACAGATTCTCCTGGTCCTCCTCCGATGCACCGGCAAGATATGCGCCGAGTCTCAGGGATGTGGCGAGCAATACCGATGTCTTCAGGCGAATCATATTGAGATACTCTGCTTCTGTGACATCCTCTCTGGTCTCGAAACCGAGGTCATACTGCTGTCCGTCACAAATCTCCTTTGCCATTTCTGTAAATGTAGCCAACATTACGGGCAGTTTGTCGGCGGGAACATGAGAGAGGAACTCATATGCAAGGAGCAACATGCTGTCGCCCGACAATATTGCAGCAGTGTCGTTCCATTTTGCACGCACAGTTGGCATACCGCGACGCAGGTCGGCATTATCCATTACATCATCGTGGATAAGGGTATGGTTATGGTACGTCTCAAGCGCCAAAGCAGGATAGAAAGCACCGTCGAGATTCTCCTTATACATATTATATGCCATAAGGAAAAGTACCGGACGTACACGCTTACCCCCTTGGGAGATAGTATATCTTATGGGTTCATAAAGCCCGTAAGGCTCTCTCTCGAACTTAAGATTGTCAATAAACTCATTTATCTGATTCCTTATTTCATTCCAGTTGTACATGGTCTGTCGTCTGTTTTGTGGATTATCTATTCTTTCTAAACCAAAAAAGGAGACTGCAAACGCAGTCTCCTTTTATATTCATGTCTGTCATTACTGCAAACGGAACATTACAGGGAGTGTAAACCAGCAGCGGACAGCCTTACCGGCCTGCTTACCTGGAGACCACTTAGGCATCTGGCCTACCACACGCTCAGCCTCCTTGTCAAGGTACATGTCGCCCGAGCTCTTGATAACCTGGATATTCTGGATTGAACCGTCTGAGTTTACGACGAAACGGAGAATTGTTCTACCCTGTGAATTGTTGTCACGTGAGATACGTGGATACTGTATATTGTCAGAGAGCCACTTGTACATTGCCTGCATACCACCAGGGAACTCGGCCGGCTGCTCTACAACCTGGAAAATCTGCTCCTCTTCAACAACCTCATCAACAACCACTACGGCGTTGTCCGATACGTCAACAACGTCAACGAAGACATCCTCAGAGTTCATGATCTCAGTCTCCTGCTGATCAATCTCATCCTTGATAATCTCAATCACCTCAGTTGGCTTCTGAGCTGCTGGAGGCGGAGGAGTGATATTCTTGACCTGAATCTGAATCTCCTTGAGAACCTCAGGCTCTTCAATTGGAGGAGGAGGAGTCGTTGCGATAATTCTCTCTTCCTTATCCTCAAAAGTTGTCCACTCAAATGCGACAAACAGAACCGAGAAAACCATTACGAAACCGATGAGGACCCAAATAGTCTTGTTCTGCTCCAAGTTCGCCTTAGCACTCTTCTTTTGCTCGATGTGCTCGCTTCCCTTAAACTGATTAATTTTTTCTGTACTCATATGATGATATGTATTTATTTTCTAATGGGCAAAAATAAACAATATTTTTCAATACGCACGATTAAAACAATCTTTTTTTTATTTTAAAAAGATTTTCTTTAATAAATGCCGAATAAAATGCTCTTTTCCGCGTTATTTTACCATAACAGAAAGTGCAATGACCTTCATTTATATAAAATGAAGAAAAAAAGCCTTATCTTAGCAACGCCATATAATTATGACAACACACCTACAAAACTAATTAAAATATTGACAACGTGAAATACAAAAATATCTTTTTTTATATTTTTCTGTTCCTTCCGCTTTTTGCTACCGCCCAAGGAGGAGAGAATGCCTTCACAATACTTCGTCTGCCCTACTCCGCACGTGCTGCCGCTTTGGGTGGACAGAACATAAGCGTCATTGAGGATGATATAACGCTCGCCATGCACAATCCCGCCCTATTGTCAAGCGTGTCAGACAAGACCATCAATCTTACTTACATGACATACATGAGCGACAGCAAGATTGCAGGTGCCATGTTCAACAAGACATTCGGAGAACGCTCCACCGGAGCCATATCGGCAAGGTATATCGATTATGGCGAATTTGAGGGATACACCGAAGACAACATATATACAGGCACCTTCATTGCCAAGGATATGGAGTTTGCTGTCATGTACAGCTACCTGCTCAGCGACAACTGGAGCGGCGGCGTCACAGGCAAGTTCATATATTCCAAATACGAAAGCATGAGTTCCATAGCCTTAGGTGTAGACCTTGGCATCAACTACTATAACCCCGACAATGAACTCTCAATCTCTTTTGCCGTAAAGAACCTCGGAGGGCAAGTAAAGGCATTCGAGGAGAAGAACGAAAAGATGCCAGTCGACCTGCAGTTGGGCTTTACAAAGCGCCTGTCACATGCTCCGATACTCATCTCGGCCACACTTGTCAACCTCCACAAATGGAGCAAGGATGATTTCTACAATGCCGACGGCAGCGAAGACAGTTTCGGCGAGATGCTAATGAAACATATAATGCTCGGTGCAGACATACTCATTGGACGCAATTTCAACATCTCTTTGGGATACAACTACCGCGTAGGCAAGGAACTCTCGGTTGAAGGCAGCAAATGGGACGGACTTACCGCGGGTGCCGGACTTCATATTAATAAGGTAAAGTTAGGCGTCTCCTACAGCAAGCTGCATGTCTCTTCATCATCGCTGCTTTTCAATCTATCCTATTCACTGTAGGCACATGACAGCATAAGGGAAGAAAATAGAGCGCAAGAAGAAAATAACAACCGTTTTTTATTCATTTGTTCGCAATATCTTTGTAACTTTACAGAGAAATATAACCAGACAAAGGCAGAACAATGAAAAAAATAGTAATCGCAATAGACGGCTTTTCTTCATGCGGCAAAAGCACCATGGCCAAGGCATTGGCCCGCAACATCGGATACCTTTATTTTGACAGCGGCGCAATGTACCGCGCAGTGGCTCTTTACTGTATGCAGAACGGACTCATCGAAGGCGAACAGATAAACTGCGATGCTCTCCGTGAGAGGATGAAGGAGATTCACATCACATTCGAGGCCGACCCCGGGACAAAGGATTCGATAACATTCCTAAACGGTGTAAACGTAGAGCGCGAGATACGTTCTCTTGAAGTTTCGAAATTCGTAAGCCCTATCGCGGCACTTGATTTCGTACGCAGCGAGATGGTCAAGCAGCAACGCGAAATGGGCAAGCAGAAAGGCATAGTAATGGACGGACGCGACATAGGGACAACTGTATTCCCCGATGCCGAGATGAAGGTATTCGTTACCGCCTCGGCCGAAGTACGCGCCCAGCGTCGCTACGATGAGCTCACAGCACGCGGAGACACGCCCGACTTCAACGAGATTCTTGAGAATGTACTGCAGCGCGACCACATTGACCAGACAAGAGAGGTAAGTCCGCTCAAGAAAGCCGATGACGCACTGCTGCTCGACAACAGCAACCTTACCCGCGAGGAGCAGATGCAATGGCTCATCGACAGATATAACGAACTGGTTTCGGAGTAATGAACCCCCAAAAAACTCCAGCAATGCTAAGCATAGACATTGATGAAAACTCAGGGTTCTGTTTCGGGGTCACCACCGCGATACAAAAAGCCGAAGAGGAACTGAAAAAAGGCGGTATACTCTACTGCCTTGGCGATATTGTACACAACAGCATAGAGTGTGAGAGGCTAAAGAAACTCGGACTCATCACCATAGACCACGGGCAATACAGGCAACTGCATAATGCAAAAGTTCTCCTTAGGGCACATGGTGAACCGCCACTGACATATGCCATAGCAAAAGAGAACAACCTTGAGCTCATCGATGCCACATGCCCTGTCGTACTCAAGCTGCAGCAGAGGATAAAGAGGAAATGGGAAGAAACAGCCGACGATGACAGGCAGATTGTCATATACGGTCAAGCCGGACATGCCGAAGTGCTGGGTCTTGTAGGACAGACCGACGGCGAGGCAATTGTCATCGAGAGTCAGGAGCAGATAGAGACGATTGACCCCGACAAGGATACATACATATACTCTCAGACAACAAAATCAAAGGAGGGGTACCAGCATATTGTAAACGCCATAAAAGGATACATCAACAGCAATAGGAAGTGCGAGTCGTTCAACAGCGTCTGCGGTCAGGTCGCAAACAGGATGAGCGGCATAGGCGAGTTCGCGAGCTCACACGACCTTGTATTCTTCGTGTGCGGCAAAAAAAGTTCCAACGGAAAGATTCTCTATAACGAGTGCAGGAAAATGAACAGCAACGTGCACCAGGTAGAGAGTCCTCAGGACATAAGCTTTGCACTCACACGTGGGGCACACAGGATTGGCATCTGCGGAGCCACATCTACCCCCAAGTGGCTAATGGAGAACTGTAAGGAAGCAATTATAAAATACCATAATAACAGTCAGAATTATGAAGAATAAGATTCGTTGTGTGGGCATACTCACATCGGGTGGAGATGCTCCGGGCATGAATGCAGCCATTCGTGCAGTCACCCGTGCATGTATCTACCACGGCATAACAGTAAAGGCAATCTATCGCGGTTACAAGGGACTCCTGACCGGTGAGATTGCGGAGTTCAAGACAGAGAACGTAAGTAACATCATCCAGCGCGGAGGTACAATCCTCAAGACAAGCCGCTGCGATGAGTTCAAGACCGAGGAGGGACGCGCAAAGGCATATGAGACCCTGCAGAAAGAGGGCATTGACGCACTCGTAGTCATCGGCGGCGACGGCTCTATCACTGGAGCATACAATCTTGCAAGAGAGTATGATATACCATGTATCGCATTACCCGGAACAATTGACAACGACCTGTACGGAACAGACACTACCATCGGTTACGACACAGCACTCAACACAATCATGGAGTGTGTCGATAAAATCAGAGACACAGCCTCTTCGCATGAGCGTCTCTTCATTGTTGAGGTAATGGGCCGCGACGCAGGATTCCTTGCCCTGAACGGAACTATCGCAACAGGCGCAGAAGCATGCGTGTTGCCCGAGATTGACCCCGAGTTCGAGCGCATTAACCAGTTCATCGCCAATGGTCTGCGCCGCACCAAGAGCAGTAGCATCGTGCTGTTCGCCGAAGGCCGCGAGAAGGACTACAACATCATGGAGGTGGCAGAGGGCATGCGCCAGAAGTTCCCCGAACTCGATGTACGCGTATCAATCCTCGGTTATCTGCAGCGCGGCGGCAGCCCCACAGCCAACGACCGCATCCTTGCAAGCCGTCTGGGCGTAGCAGCTATTGACGCACTTCTTGAAGGACAGCGCAACGTAATGATTGGCCTCAGGAACAATGAGATTGTATACATTCCGTTCACAAAGGCAATCAAGGATGACAAGCCCATTGACAAGGAGACAGTCCGCGCACAGGAGATTCTTGCTTCATGACAAGCGCCGGACCGAAAACGGATACATAAATGAGAAACGGGACTCCATAGAGTCCCGTTTCTCATTTATGTACAACACAATCCATTTTCACATCATGCGGTTCGACAGGAAGTTCCCCGACAATCTGCTCATTATAGCATACACCTATCTTCAGACCGCGGAACTCCTCTTGCGAAAGATATCTGTCATAGAATCCCTTGCCACGACCCATACGCGCACCGCTCTCCGTAAAAGCCACACCGGGAACAACAATCGCGTCAATCTCATGAGGCCGTACCGCCTCCCCACCTTGCGGTTCCATTATACCAAACGCACCCGTTGCCATATACCGCGGTTCATAAGGATAGAAATCCATCACATCCCCTTCCACCTTCGGCAGGAGAACAAGCATCCTGGCAGCAAGTTCTTCGACCAATGGCCATAGCAACGGTTCATCGACGAGAGGTGCGTAGAGAGCCACCACCCTGGCACCCGAGACGGCAAGATGAGACTTTACCGCATCGGCAATGATAACCGAACGTGACTCCTTTTCCAAGCTCTGCAACAGTGCGAGCCTTGCACGTATCTCTTTACGCAGAGCCGACTTATCCTTAACCATTATTCTTTATACCATCGTAATATTCAAGAAGTTTTGCAGCTGCAGCAAATGAAGTGACCTTACCCGAGAGAAGCAACTGTTCATAGTGAGAGAGCATCGCCGGTACCCCGTCAGCATTCCTGAAGCGCATGCGCAGCTGCTCATCAATAGTTTCATACATCCAGTATTTCGACTGACCATGACGGCGCTCATCAAACGCACCGCTCTCCTTGACCTTTCCGATATAATCGAAAATCATATCCCATACCTCCTTGATACCAAGGTCGTAAAATCCGGAATAGGTAAGCACCTGGGGACGTATGCCGCTTGCAGGCATAGGAAACAGATGAAGCGCATTGCGCAGATGCACCGCCGAACGCCGAGCCTCATCCACATTGTCGCCGTCAGCCTTGTTTATTACCACACCGTCGGCCATCTCCATTATACCGCGCTTTATACCCTGCAGTTCATCGCCCGCACCTGTTATCTGTATAAGCAGAAAGAAATCGACCATTGAATAGACAGCAGTCTCGCTCTGCCCCACACCCACTGTTTCAACGAAGACCTTGTCATAGCCGGCCGCCTCGCAAAGAACAATCGTCTCGCGTGTCTTGCGTGCCACACCGCCGAGAGAGCCCGCCGAAGCACTAGGACGTATGAACGCATCGGGATGAAGCGACAAGCGCTCCATCCTTGTCTTGTCGCCAAGGATACTTCCCTTGCTGCGCTCGCTGCTCGGGTCAACGGCAAGCACTGCCAGTTTACCGCCACAACGCTCAAGCACATGCATTCCGAAAGCATCTATCGAGGTGCTCTTGCCGGCACCGGGCACGCCTGTAATACCTATACGCACCGAGTTACCGGAAAAGGGAAGACAACGTTCTATTACCTCCTGCGCAATAGCCTGATGCTCGGGCAAAACACTCTCGACAAGAGTCACTGCCCTGCTAAGCACCGTGACGTCGCCACGCAGAATGCCCTCAACATAGTCATTGACTGACAATGATGCAACACGCTTGCGGCGCATTCTGGAGAGATAAGGATTTACAGAACCGACAGGCTCTACCCCTTCATTCACTTTCAGCCCCTTGTAGAGCTTGTCATTTTCGGGATGTTCCATATGCAGTAATAAGAATGCAACGAAATTAGCAATTTACCTTATCAAAAACAACAGGACCGCCAAAAAAATGGCGGCCCTGCATATTCCGAATCAAACAATCCCTGCTTATTTCATTGCAAAGCTGTTGTTCATGAGCATGTAAGCCATGTTGATGCCCTGAGCGTCAAGGTTGACATCAACAACATCCTCGCCAACGAAAATCTGTGCAGTGTTGTCACCGTTAAGCTTTACGAGGTTTGTCAGCTGGTTATTGTACTCAGCGCTCCACATCTTCTGCTCCTTATCGAACACGAAGTTCATGGCTGTCTCGCCATTGGATACTGTATAACCGTTCTCAGTCGCTACAATCTGAACATCCTCGCCTGCGCTGTTCTTTACAATCTTTGTATCGCCCGGCTCTGCAACAAGGTTGTCACCGGTCCAGAATTCTATTGAGTTAAGAACCACAGCGTCGATGAAAACAGAAATCTCATATACAGGAACTATATGAAGAGCAATGAACACCAATTCGTTAACAAACTTGTTGCCGATACCATTGTTCCAATCCAACACCTTGTTTGTCAGGCCGAAAGAACCGATACATGAAGAGAGGAAGATTGTTGCAGAAAGCAACAACGCTGTAAGTTTGAAATTCTTTTTCATAATAATTGATTTTAGGTTAATAAATACCATTTGTATGCGGCAAATCGTTTGCTCTACATACAGACGCAAATTTATCATTTTTTCATTAAAAACAAGACATTTTTCTCTTTTTTTCGCAAAAACAGTAATTTTATTAGACAGGATTATCTGTAGAAAGGGAAAGAGCGTGTCCGGCAATGCCAGACACGCTCTTCATGAAATCATATAACAGGAAGGATAAAACCTCCAATACTCCTTATTATATATTAGAGAACACCATTCACTACAAGAGACTTGACGAGAGAGTAGAATTTCTCTACTGTAGGAATCTCTACACGCTCTGTAGGAGAGTGAGGCGACATCAATGTAGGACCGAATGACACCATATCCATACCGGGATAGTTGGTAGAGATGATACCGCACTCAAGACCTGCATGTATTACGCGCACATCAGGCTCCTTGCCGAACATATCATTGTATGCACCCTTGAGCGCTGCCAACAGAGGAGAGTTTACGTTCGGCTGCCATCCGCTGTAACCGCCGCTGAGCTCAACCTTCATGCCGGCCATAGCAAAGCAACTCGACAACTGCAGAGCAAGGAACTCCTTCATTGTGTCGCAAGAGCTACGGGCAAGAATGTTTATCTCGGCCTTACCCTCTGCTATGCGCACGATAGAGAGGTTGCTTGAAGTCTCGACTGTATCGGGGATTGTTGGGATGAAACGCAAAACACCGTCATGGCATGCAAGGATTGCATCAAGAAGATTGTCCTGAATCTCCTCGGGTACGACAGTCTCAGGCATCTCACACTCTGTAACTGCAAGAGTGATGCCCTCCTCTATTGTAGCATACTCGCTGTTGTAGAGAGCCTCATACTTGGCAGCAATGGCCTTGAGTTCTTCAACGCCTTCGGCAGGGAGTGTGAGCACCACCTCGCAACTTGCAGGAATAGCATTGCGCATGTTGCCACCGTTCCAGCTTGCAAGGACCACACCGCACTCATCCATAGCCTCGCGCATGAAACGCGCCATCAGCTTGTTCGCATTACCGCGACCGGCATTGATTTCAAGACCCGAGTGACCGCCACGCAGACCCTTGAGCATAACTTTCACTGCAACATCCTCATCATCACTGCCCTCTTCCATGAACTCCATGGTTGCCGTGATGTCAAGACCACCAGCACAACCGATGTAAAGCACACCCTCCTCCTCTGAGTCAAGGTTCAGCAGGATGTTACCCTCAAGTTCGCCGCCTTTGAGGCCAAAAGCACCATACATGCCCGTCTCCTCATCAGCAGTAATAAGAGCCTCAAGAGGACCATGCTGCAGAGAGTTGTCCTCCATGATTGCCATGATTGCAGCTACACCCAGACCATTGTCTGCACCCAGCGTTGTATCATCGGCATAAAGCCAATCGCCTTTCACTACAGTAGTGATAGGGTCATTCACAAAATCGTGCTTGCTCTCAGGAGTCTTCTGGGGCACCATGTCCATATGCGCCTGAAGGATAATGCCCTTGCGGCCCTCAAGACCCGGAGTAGCCGGCTTACGCATAATGATGTTACCTGCCTCATCCTGCCATGTATCTACATTGATGCTCTTGCCGAAATCGAGCAAGAACTTCTGTACTTTCTCAAGATGTCCCGATGGACGTGGAACCTGTGTCAAAGCCTCAAAGTGTTTCCACACTTCGCGAGGCTGAAGATCTTTAATTGTCAAAGCCATAATCAAATTCTTTTTTTATTATCAATTGTTTTCTTTAAATATTGTCGTACATGCAACATTATCAATGCATAGACACCAAGCACAGCGACAAGCAGCGTCTGCGTGCTATGGACTATCAACGCAAAAACCGATGCGTTGGTTGTGCTGACGCCATAAAGCACCATTATGCTTATGACAGCGAAATGCCAGGGACCTGCACCGTTCGGAGTCGGCACCACCACCGCGATACTTCCTGCGACAAAAAGCATAAGCCCCGCAAATAGCGAAAGGGTGCTGCTGAACGGGAAACAGAAGAAACAGAGATAGAACTGCATGAAATAGCAGAACCATATGCCCACCGTCTCGAGCACAAAGAGCCATACATGCCTGGTCTTCTTAAGGAAAGTGAGTCCTTCGGAAAAGTTAAGTATAAACACCTTTATCCTTTTCCATAGAGCCATCTTGCGCAACAGGAAGTACAGCAGCATTGCTATCGCCACCGCACAGAGCAGCACGACAGCCCAACCGCCGGCAGATGCGAAGAACGAGTTACCCCCGGCACCGAAGCCGGCATCAGAGAGGAAACGTGTAAAGACAGGCCATTGCAGACAGACAGCAATGACTGTCAGCATCGTAACCATCAATGTATCAATGGCGCGCTCGGCAACCACCGTTCCCAACGACTGCGCGAAGGGGACCTTCTCATATTGCTCAAGAACCACGCAGCGCGAAACCTCGCCTACACGAGGTATGACAAGATTAGCGGCATAGGCTATGAAAATCGAATACACGCTCACTCTTGATGAGGGATTATAGCCCAATGGTTCAAAGGCCAGTCTCCAACGCCAGCCTCTTAAGACATGGCTCATTATACCGAAGAATGTTGACAATGCAAACCAGTACAAGTCCATCTCCCTCAACGGCTCCCAAAGCTGAGAAAAGTTGAAATCGGAATAAATCATATAAAGAATCAGCGCTCCCAATACCATTGGCAGAAGAATCTTTACACTCTTATTAAAAATCTTTTTCACAACTTTAGGACTATTTTTAATTGTTTTATTTACCTTTGCAACACTACAATGGGAGCGAGGGACTGTTCTCCATAGTAATTTTCGCGATTTATTGCAAAGATAACAATATATTGGACATCAGCCCCATTTTTAAAATTATTTATTTAAGAAACCATGTCTATTTTAAGATTAATTAAATAGAAACAGTTTCCAAATATCAGGCATATCGGATATGAAAGCAGTTACAGCAAAGAAAAGATTGGGGCAGCACTTTCTTATTGACCTGTCAATAGCAAAGGATATAGCAGACACCGTTGACACATGTCCAGGCATGCCAATTCTTGAGGTAGGACCTGGCATGGGAGTCCTGACCCGGTTCCTCATCGAGAAGAAACGCCCGCTCAAGGTTGTCGAGATTGATGAGGAGTCGGTAAGCTACCTATGCAAGAACCTTCCACAGCTGCAGGAGGAGAACATCATTCCCGACGATTTCCTTAAAATGCGTCTCGACCGTCTGTTTGACGGCGGGCAGTTCATGCTCATCGGTAACTACCCCTACAACATATCAAGCCAGATATTCTTCAAGATGCTCGACTACAAGGAGTATATCCCCTACTGTAGCGGAATGATACAGAAAGAGGTCGGCGAACGCCTTGCGGCAAAGCCCGGCACAAAGGCATATGGTATATTGAGCATCCTCATCCAGTTGTGGTACGATGTAGAGTACCTGTTTACCGTTGATGAAAACGTATTCTCGCCACCGCCGAAGGTCAAGAGCGCAGTCGTGCTCATGAAGCGCAACGCACGAACATCACTAGAGTGCGATGAGGCACTGTTCAAGAAGATTGTAAAAGGGACATTCAACCAACGCCGCAAGAAACTGAGAAACTCGATACAGCAGATTGTCGGGAAAGACTCTCCGCTCCTTGGCGACCCGATACTCGAGATGCGCCCCGAGCAGCTCTCTCTTGAGGAGTTTATTGAATTGACAAGAAAGGTCGAACTCGCATTAGCGAAACAGAACGGTTCAAAATGACAAAGGAATTCATAACCTACATAAAAGAGCTCATCGAGCAGAAGGATTCGGTGCTGTTGCAGGAGAAAATCTCCAAAATGCACCCGGCCGACATTGCAGAGCTCTGCCTTGAACTAGACATAGAGGAGGCACGCTTCCTATACCGCCAGCTCGACAACGAGAAAGCTGCCGATGCCCTCACCGAGATGGACGAGGACATACGTAACGAGTTGCTTGAGGAGCTCCCCTCCGAGGCTATCGCCAAGCGCTTCGTCAACTACATGGACACCGATGATGCCGTTGAAATCATCCGTGACATGGATGAAGAGAAACAGGAAGAGGTCCTGCAGCACATCAAAGATATTGAACAGGCAGGAGATATCGTCGATCTTCTTCAGTATGACGAGGACACCGCCGGCGGTCTCATGAGTACCGAGATGGTCGTGGTGAACGAGAACTGGAGTATGCCCGAGTGTCTAAAGGAGATGCGTCAGCAGGCCGAGGACCTTGATGATATATACTACGTATATGTTGTTGACGACAACGAGAGGCTATGCGGTCTTTTCCCGCTCACAAAGATGATTACAAGCCCCTCGGTTTCCAAGGTAAAGCATGTGATGAACACCAAGATAGTGAGCGTAGATGTAGACACGCCCATTGATGAAGTCACAATGCTCATCGAGAAGTACAACCTTGTCGCCATCCCTGTCGTGGACAAAATCAACCGCCTTGTCGGCCAGATTACCGTCGATGACATCATGGATGAGGTGCGCGAACAGACAGAGCATGACCAGCAGTTGACAGCCGGTCTTACCCAAGATGTCGAGACAAGCGACAACGTATTCGTACAGACCAAGGCTCGTCTCCCATGGCTCATCATCGGAATGCTCGGAGGTATAGGCTCATCCATTCTGCTCGACTGTTTCACAAGCACCCTCGGTTCGCACCCCGAAATGGCACTGTTCATCCCCCTGTTGGCAGGTATGGGCGGTAACGTAGGCACACAATCATCAGCAATTGCCGTGCAGGGTCTGGCAAACAACTCGCTTAACTCGCAGCACATATTCAGGCACATAATGAAAGAGATGGTAGTTGCCATAATCAACGCCACTATTCTGTCACTCATGGTCTACGTATACAACTTTGTCATTTACGGAGCGCTCGACATCGTGACCTTGGCTGTTCCGTTGAGTCTGTTTGTGGTCGTGCTTTTCGCATCATCGTTCGGCACCATGATACCAATGGTACTTGAGCGGATAGAGATCAACCCGGCAGTGGCCACAGGACCGTTCATACAGATTATCAACGACATCAGCGGAATGACATTCTACATGATTATCTCAATGGCACTGAGCCAGATAATGGCATAGAGCCCAAACCACATTAACTATGAAAAAGGCACTTTTAGCAACACTATTACTCCTATCAAGCCTATCATACGCCCAGACCGACAAGTTCACCGAGTGGCTAAAGGCCCCTGAAGGAGAACTTTGCAAACAGAAATTCGCAAAGAAAAAACTTGACAAGAGAGACGCCAAGGAGGCATCTTTCATAATTGACTCACTTTGGCTTCAGGAGAGTGCGAAGGAACTCCGCAAGCAATGGGACAAGCTCACGATATCCAATGACTCGTTAACGTTGCCCTGCGCATGCCGCACATTCGGAATGTATCCGCAAGACGGCCGCAGCCTCTACATATCACTGCATGGTGGCGGTGAATGTCCTAAAGAGGTAAACGATGAGCAATGGATGAACCAGATTTATCTGTACCAGGTGCCCGAAGGTATCTATGTTGCACCACGTGCGCCATGGAACACTTGGAATCTGTGGCACCGCAAGGGACTTGATGAACTGTTCGAGCAGCTGATAAGAGCATGTGTGGTATTTGAAGGCGTAAACCCCAACAAAGTATACCTCATGGGCTACTCTGCAGGCGGTGACGGCGTGTGGCGCATGGCTCCACGTATGGCCGACAAGTGGGCTGCAGCAGCCATGATGGCAGGACACCCGGGCAACTCTTCGCAGGAAAACCTTCTTAACCTTCCTTTTACAATATGGATGGGAGAGAACGATGCCGCATACGACAGAAACCGACTGGCTAAAGAAAAGGGCGAACTGCTTGACTCGCTTGCAGCAGCCAACCCAGGCAAATACATACATAGCACAAACATCATCGAAGGCAAAGGCCATTGGATGGACAACGCCGATGCAGATGCTATCGGCTGGATGTCGCAATACCGCAGAAATCCATACCCCAAGAGAATCGTATGGAGGCAGGAAGAGGTGTTGCGCGAACATTTCTATTGGCTTTCCGCACCGGCCAACGAACTTGAGCATGGCAAAAGAGTCGAGGCGAATATCGAAGGAAACACCATAAACATAAGCCGTTGCGACTACTCAAAGTTGACAATATACCTTAATGACAGCATGGTCGACCTTGACAAGAAAGTAAAGATCTATTACAAAGGCAAGAAAATCAAGACATACAAGCCCAAACGTACAATTGCAAACCTTTACAGGACGCTTTGGCTACGCGGCGACCGCAGCTATGCTTTCCCATGCATTGTCGAGGTAACGCTGGACTGACCTATTGAGGCATAAAAATCCCAAATCATTGTCATTTGTTTCCTTTTTTTCATTTTTATTAAGTTTCTGTGTCGGTTTTTACCCAGAAATCCCTATATTAGCACGATAAATAAAACAGAAATGTATCAACAGCCATAGCCATGAAAACCAAAAAGCTGATAATTAATGCAATATGTTTTATTGCATGCCTTCTATGCTCTACCACGTCGTTGGCTCAGTCCGGTACAGGAGCAAAGGGAGTCATAACCGATGAGTTCGGTGACCCGTTGCCAGCAGCCAGTGTAGCCGTAATGAACAACAACAAGATTGCAAGAGGTACCAGTACCAACATCCATGGAGAGTTTAACATTGATATTGACCTCGCGGGAGGAGATGAGGAACTCGTTTTCAGTTATATCGGAACAAAGACCGTAAAGAAGAAGATTACCAAGGAACTTATAAGCAAGCCCATCGAGGTGGTGCTCAAGACCGATGATGCCATGCTTGCCGAGGTCACCATTGTCGAGGATGGTTACAACCGTCTGCCCCGCAAGGATATGGTCGGCGCATTCACGACGGTAAAAGCCGATGATATCATGATGCCCGCATATCAGACCATCGACCAGATGTTGCAGGGAAAGGTTGCCGGAATGTCGGTCGTGAACACATCGGCTCGCGTGGGAGCATCGCCCAAAATCACTATCCGAGGAACATCCACCATTCTGGGCAACAGCGACCCTTTGTGGGTTGTTGACGGTGTAATCCAGGAAGACCCGCTCTCGATTGATATGAGTTCTGCAATTACATCCGATATGCGCGAACTCATCGGTAACCAGATATCATGGCTCAATCCCCAGGACATCGACAACATTACCGTACTCAAGGATGCATCAGCGACAGCCATATACGGTTCAAAGGCATCTAACGGTGTCATTGTAATTACCACAAAGAAAGGAACACCGGGACGCATCAGCGTAAACTACAACACCAATGTATCGGTACGCGAACGCCCGACATATGACATGTACGATTTCATGAACTCATATGAGCGCATCCAGTTCAGCAAGGAGGCATATGAAGCCGGCGTACGTTATCAGAGCGAGCCGTTGCCACAGATATACACCTACGAAGGCCTTATGGCGATGTTCAACAAGCGCATGATTTCCGAGGAGCAGTTCGCCAGCTATCTGCAACGCCTCGAAACCGTAAACACCGACTGGTTCGACCTGTTGACACGCAATTCTGTAAGCCAGAGCCACAATCTGAGCGTATCCGGAGGTACCGACAAGTATACCTACAACGCATCGCTTGGCTACCAGAACAACAAGGGTTATGAAATAGGTAACGACAACGACCAGATAACTGCGCGTCTGAGCATAAACAGCAACATCAACGACAGACTGAGCATTAACGCACAGTTGAACGGAAGCGTACGCAATGCCGACGGCTATGGTGCAGGAGTGAACCCGTATACATATGCCATGAACACGAGCCGCGCTATTCCCGCCTACGAGGAGAACGGAGACCGCGCATTCTATTCAAAGTACTACACATACCAGTACAACACACTGCTCGGAGGCAAGAACCAGTACTCATACAACATCTTCAATGAGATGGAGAACAGCTTCTCGACCAACCGCGGAACCAACTTCAACGCATCGGTGAACGTATCGTACAAGATACTCAGCTGGCTGACATATCAGGGAACAGCAAGCATGGCTGTCACAAACAACAAGAGTGAGAGCTACGCAGGAGAGAAGACATCACGCGTCGAGCAGCTCTACCGAGGCTATGCCTACGGCACAGAGAAAGCCGGTTCAGACAGGTTCAATGCCGCGCTCATGCCGTATGGAGGCGTGCTGAACCAGGCTAACTCACAGGGTGTGTCATACAACACATCACACCGTCTGCAGTTCAGCAAGGAGTTTACCGTTGACCACAGGCTCAACGCCATGCTCGGTATGGAAATCCGCTCAAGCGAAAGTGTGAGCGAGGGCAACACCGTCTGGGGTTTTGTTCCCGAGCGCGGTTCAATTCTTGTATCCCCCACCCTCCCCGAGAACTTCAAGCCTATCGGCAGTGATGTAAGTATAGGTTGGGGTGCCCTTGCACAGCTCTATAACGGAGCATGGAACAAGATGTCGACAACAACCAACTACATGTCATTCTTCGCGACATTGGCATACGCGTTCAAGAACCGCTATGTAATAAACGTAAACGTCCGTTCAGATGCATCGAACCGTTTCGGTCAGGACGTCAACAAGCAGTTCGACCCCACATGGTCATTCGGTGCCTCATGGAAGATTGCCCAGGAGCCAATAATCATGGAGGCGATACCATGGCTCGACCAGTTGAACCTGCGTGCATCATACGGTATTCAGGGAAATGTCGTGAACTCGCTCAGCCCCGAGATGATTGTACGTTATCAGGGACTGCTGCAGAGCTACAACGAGTACTACCTCTCGATATCAAGCCTGCCCAACAAACAGCTCAAATGGGAGCGTACAAAATCGCTCAACCTCGGAGCCGACGTTGCATTGTTCGGCGTTACCATGAACTTCGAGTATTACCACCGCAAGTCAAATGCAATCATAAGACAGGATATCGCACAGGAATACGGTATGTCGACCATGCCTTTGAACGGCGGTATGATAAGCAACAGCGGTCTTGAGGCGACTGTAAACTTCACTCCGATACGCAACAACAACATCGCATGGACAATCGGACTCAATGCGGGCAAGAACTGGAACAGGTCAAGAAGCGATGACCGCACGGCGAAAGCTGATGAGCTGACACACACCGACTACCTCAACGGCAGCAGCGACCGCCCACTGAAGAAAGGCTACCCACTGTCGGCATTCTGGTCATATCAGTTCACAGGACTTGACGGCAAGAACGGCTACCCGACATTCAAGCATGCCACATACGACGAGGTTGATGGTGACGGCAGTGTAGACCCGACAACATTCCTTGTATATTCCGGACAGAGCGAACCCGACTTCTCGGGAGGATTCAACACTCGTCTGCGTTGGAAGAACTTCAACATAGGTCTTGACTTTGCCGTTGCACTTGGCGCAAAGAAGCGTCTGCCCAACCCCTACTCTACATTCACATACGGCAAGATGCCCGACATATTCAGTAACCTATCCAAGGAGCTGAACAACCGCTGGCAGCAGCCGGGCGACGAGAAACATACAAATATCCCGTCGCTCTACACATCGGTACGCGACCTCTACAACCTGAACCTGCCCAATGGCTTGTATGACAATATCTATTCCATGTGGGCCCAGTCGGACGTAAGAGTTGCCAGCGCATCATTCCTGCGTTGTACCCAGCTGTCATTGTCATACAGTGTTCCACGCACAATATGCCAGAAGATAGGCCTTGCACGAATACAGTTCAGTGCAAACATTAACAACCTGTTTGTAATAGCAAGCGATGACTGGAAGGGTTACGATCCCGAGCTCGGATACAGCATCCAGCCAAGAATCTATTCATTAGGATTGAGTATAGGACTTTAAAGAACTTTTCTAAAAAAAGCGACCATGAGACTAAAATATAGCATATTTGCGGCCATAGCAGCACTGTCACTGACAGCATGCGGAGATTTTCTCGAGCCTGATTCTGAAAGCGAGTTTGTCCCTGAAGATGCGACATCACTCAACGAGCTTCTGCTTGGTGAGGCATACCAACGCAATGACATGGACGGTTTCAACATCTACCTTGGACTACTTGATGATGACATAGAGGCGGCACCCTACCAGACACCCAACGAAGGTTTCGACGGTAACATATACCTTGCAAGCTACAGTTGGCAACCCGACATGTACAAGATGATGGAGGAGACCAATGCCGGACACATAAATATATATGAGCGCTACTACGAGGTTATCCTCGGGGCGAATGCCGTACTCGACTACATACCCAACGTAAGTGACAGCGAGGAGAACATCAACAATGTAAAGGCACAGGCATACGCTCTGCGTGGATTCTACTATTTCAACCTTGTAAACATATACGGGCAGCCCTACAATGCCAATCCCGAAGCCCCCGGTGTTCCCCTAAAGCTCAACAGCGGTATCGAGGAGAGCCAGGACTATCTGAAAAGAAAGAGTGTTTCCGAGGTCTATAATCAGATTCTCAGCGACCTACATACAGCAGAGAGCGCATACCTGTCACTGCCCGAAAGCGAGCGATGGAGCGACAACTACCGCACAAGCCTTCCCATGGTGCAGTTGATGCTATCACGCACCTACCTTTATATGGAGAATTGGGCAAAAGCAGCCGAATATGCCAAGCTTGTCATGGACAACAAGCAGTTCAAGCTTGTCGACCTCAACAATGTGCCCCTCAACGGCACCGATGAGGAGGGCAAGCCGGTGCGCAACTACTATGTATTCCCTACATACAATTCGAGTGAGACAATATGGCCATATGGAAACGTGAAGGATATGTTCGATTGGACACACAAGGAGGCCAACAGCCAGAACTCGAATACCGGCAGCAAGATGCATGCATACTTCCAGGCATCGGAAGAACTGCTCGGCACATATGTCGACTATGACCTCCGCCTCAACCGCTACATAGTCCAAGCACCGATGGGTAGCAGCAGTGAGCTTATGCGCATGGCATTCGGCAAAGTCTATGTAGGCACCACATACTATCTGCCGCAGAATGCAGTGGGAGTATTCGGACGTTGCTTGCGTCTATCAGAGGCCTACCTCAACTATGCCGAGGCCAAAGCAATGCTTGGCGGCGAAAATATGGGAGAGGCGACCGATGCACTCAATGCGTTGCGTGAGAAGCGTTTCGACCCCGAGGACTTCGAACCCGAGGAGTTTGACAGCCAAGAGGAGCTTGTACAGTTCATACGCGATGAGCGCCGTCGTGAGCTCTGCTTCGAGGGACACCGCTGGTTCGACCTCCGCCGTTGGGGAATGCCGGCAATTACACACAAATGGTACGATAATTCAGAGAGCACAAGTTCATACCGTCTCGAAGAAGGCGACCTGCTTTATACACTCCCAATCCCTGATGAGGCAATGAACATGAACTCAAGCCTGGTACAGAACGAGCTCCCTGGCAAACGAGTACCAACAGTAGAATAAGACCATTATGCCATAAAACATAATATCATGAAAAGAGCAATAAGAACAGCAGCAATACTGCTTGCATGCATCGTTTCGCTTAATGCCTGCAGCGATGAGGAGACACTCAGCCCTTCGGGCAACTACTCTCCTATCCGTGGCGGTTTTCCACAAGGAGACAGCGAGTACGATTCAATCATCAATGACATAAAGAACGAGTATGGAGTATACCTGCTTTACAAGGATATCACAGAAGAGGACCTCAACCGCGACTGGGTATCTGTCGGTACAGGCGACATCTACGTAGGAGGCTATGAAGATGAGCGCGATGACCAGGCATGGAACCTGCCCGAGGAGCATCTTCCTTTCTATGTAGAATACTTCAACAGCTACATCTTCCCGAACATAAGCAAGGAGTTCGCCAAGACTACATTCCCGGTAAAGATATATATGATACACAACCTGCGCACCGAGCCCCGTGACTTCGGAGAAGGCGAGGAAGAGAGCGGAGGTGGAACAGATACCGATCCATCCAAGTCAATCAAACTCGGCAGTTTCGACAACTGGGCCATCAGTTTCAAGGAAGAGATAATTAACGGCAACGATGATGAATACACTCTCCGTCAGCAGCGTTGCATGTTCATGATTCAGACTGTATACAACGCTATATCGAAAGGCGAGATTGTTTCACCCGATGAATTCTGGAGCGGATTCGACTTCTCGACCGACAAGAAGATGAACCATGTCGATCCCGACAAGGCAAACTACAAGTACAAGCTCGGTTTTGTCGACATGATAAACGACAACTTCGGCACAGGTGTACTTCAGCAGGTCTGGGCACCGGCATACGCGAACGAGACAAGCTGCTACTATTGGGAGAAAGACAAGTACCCCAACTACAATCTCTTTACCACATACATCAAGAACGCCATGTGGCTTACCCCAGAGGAGTTCGAGGCACGCTACCCTGCCGGCAAGTACCCGATGATAAAGGAGAAATATGACATAGTGGTAAACCACCTGCTCAACACATATGGTTTTGACCTTGTAGGCATTGCAAGAGGTATAGACAAGCAATAATAGAAGAGCGATGAAAGAGACCATAGTTGCCATATTGTTAATACTTCTGGTGCATACCTCATGCTCTGGAACACCCGAGAACCGCTCCGTAGAGCAGGAACAGGCACGTGTCGACTCATTATGGCATAAAGAGTTCGGGAGCGCCGAGGAGATTATCGCTAACTTCAATGCAATAAAAGAGCAGATAAAAGGAAGCGCACGTGAGGTACAGACCGAGAACCTGTGCCACTACATATGGCAGAGCGGAGAGTACATGTTCCGCTGCCGCGGAAAGAACGAGGACATAACACTCCTGCCTCCTAACATCGAAGAGATAGCACTCGACGATGCTACGGTAGAGGCATATATGATAGAACGTGACACTGCACGGTTCGCCGACCACTATTTTACCCTAAAGGCAATGAAACGCGGTGACAGTTTCGAGGAGTCACGAGACGGGATAACAATAACCGTCTTCTACAGACCGCGTAGCATGAACAGCAACGACTATGCCAAGATGAAAGAGGTCTTCTCATGCAAGAATGATGCACTGCACATAGCTTACATGAAAAAACTGAAGTTCCCGTTCCGTAATAGCGGCTGCAACGAAGAGTTCTATGCAGTGCGCCCCTTAATAGAGAAAAATGTCAAAGAGAGCAGACTAAAGAGCGAGATAATAACACTTTTTGACTCATACAGGAACGTGATGCCTGGCGAGCCTGCAGCTACACCCGTGCTCAAAGACACAGAAGAGAGGGAACACACATTCGCCGAGTTCCGTGGCAAGGTGCTGGTAATTGATGTCTGGGCCACATGGTGCAGCAGTTGTCTTGCAAAGATGCCCAAGTTCATTGAACTGTACAACAGCTATAAAGGAAACGATGATATCCGGTTCATCACGGTATCCGTAGACCGCAAGGAGAAGCGTGAAAGCTGGCTTTCAGCAATCAAAAAGAGGAATATGGGAGAACTGCTCAACCTCTATCCCGACTGTTCTGTCGAGTCTGAGTTCGAGAGTGAATACCACGTATCAGGCATTCCCAGATATATCATCCTTGACAAGATGGGCAGAATTGTCACAGCATATGCGCCGCCTCCGGGAGAAGGGATGGAAGAGATTATTGAAAAGACATTGAATAAAACAGAGATGAATAATTGATATGGAATATATAAAATCCATCGGCACACTGCTTGTTATTGCAATGTGTTCATGTTCAAGCAACACCACACCGGTAAAAGAACAGCAGGAAGAGTCACAGACAGTGCAGCAAGCAGTAGAGCAACTGCCCGAGAAAGAGTATAAGAGACTTACCGAGGAGCCAGGTGTCGTATTTTACGACATAACCCTTGAGGAAGCCCTTGAAAAAGCGAAGAAGGAAGGCAAGTATGTACTTATAGATTGCCACACCAAGAGTTGCGGTCCATGCCGCAAGATGGAAAACGGTGTGTTCCCCCAAGAGCAATTGGGAAAGTTCATGAACGAACGCTTTGTACCCATAATGCGCGACATGGAAGAGAGCGAAGGCCTTGAGATTGCCGAGAAATACAACATACAGATATATCCTACCATGCTTATACTTCTGCCAAACGCAGCAAAAGAGGGTGAAGTTGTAGGAGCGGAATTCAACATAGACTCCCTCATATATATGTTGAAGAACATAATACAAGAAAAATAAACAGCAACGTAATCAAGCGGGCCAAGGCCCGCTTGATTACGTATAAAAGCTTGAGTAACATATGTTAATATATCTCTTATTTGACATGTTATCTCTTCATTCATTTTCACAATCCGGAGGAAATGAGTAAATTTGCAATATGAAAGCAAACATAAGAAACATTATCAAATAACAAGGAAATATGAAGAAATTTTTACTTTCACTTTTCTGCCTCATTTTCATGGCAGTGACAGCGGGTGCCGAAACCTACACCCACACATTCAAGAGCGGTGAACTGACAACTGCCGGTGGTACCGTGACACTCAGCGACATCGAGTGGACTGCATCTTCTGCAACATACATCGGTTGGGACAACAACAATGGCAGAGGCATCCAATTGGGAAGCAAGAACACATTGAATCCAACTTACCAGCTCAGCACTTCTGCACTTGCAGGTTGCACCATCAGAAGCATCACGGTAAACAGCAGCATTGCATCCAACGGTGATGCCAAGTTGACAATATCTGTCGGCAGCCAGACATCGGAGGCATACACCTTGACGACATCGGATGCTGCATACACGTTCGACTGTGAAGACACTACCGGCGATATCAGTATCAACTGGACTGCTACAGACCGTGCCTACTATGTAAAATCAATCACTATTGAATACACCCCCGATGCCGGTACAGTAATAGTACCTACACCGGAGTTCAAGACCCCCGCAGTAATCTATGCCGACAAAGTCGAGAAGGTAACCGTGGAAACAGAGGACCAGAATGCGGTCATTTACTACACCACGGACGGCACAGACCCGAGCTATGAGGATTATGTAAACGAGACAGGCAGCACCAAGTGCAGCAAATACTGGGTAATGTACTTCAACCTTACCGAGACCACGACCATCAAGGCTATCGCTGTAAAGGTTGACGGCGATGTAGCATTCAAGAGTGCAATCGCAGAGCAGACATATATCGTATCGCCAACTGTACCATATATTCCGGCCAAGGAAATTGTATCGGGCAACAGATATGCAATCGTTGCTGCCGACAGCGCCGCTACATACTTCTACGAGGAGGACACATACGGTTATCTGCCGACAAAGACAGCAACAGACGTGAACGGCAAGTACATTGCAACTGTAAAATGTGCAGGCTTCACACTCACATCTGTTGACGGAGGCTACACCATACAGGATGAGCTCAACCGCTACGTTTACCACAAAGGAACAAACACAAGCTTCAACTTCACAGCAGAGAAACCTGCTGAAGGCGCAATATGGAGCATAAAGACAGATGCTGACGGCAATGCGACCATTACTTGTGACGGATACACAGTATACTACTCTACCAAATACAAATCATACGGTTGCTACCCCGCCGACAAGGTTACCGAGGAGCACGTTCTTCCAAAGCTGTTCATGCAGCGCGAATATCCGACATACACCGTGACTCCCGAGAACAATGCAACCATCGATAAACTTGATAAGATTATCATCACATGCGAGGAGGGTATTGCAGCGACAAAAGACCTTGTGATTAAGGCCGAAGGCAAGTCTGCAACATTCACAATCGAGCAGACCGACAGCAAGACACTGACCGTCACACCGTCATCGCCCATTACCACTGAGAACAACATGGATTTGAATATAAACATCACTGCCGGAGACATCATTCTTAATCCAGAGGTTATGAGCATGTCATTCCCTGTACCGACAAAGTATGGTGTACGCAAAATTGCAAAATACCTCCTCACCGGTAATGCACCTGCAGCAACGATAGAGAAGATAACACCGGCAAACGGTTCAACAGTTGAAGAACTTTCACACTTTGTCTTCACATTCAGCTACTATGCCGGGCACAGCGATGATGCAAACCTGCAGCCAAGACTATATGCCGAAGGCAAGGAGTGGACCTATGCCCTTGAGAAGACCATTGTGAACAGCGACGGCTCGAACATCGGAATGATGCAGGCAGCACTCAAGACCACCGAACCATTAAAGGGCAACGGCACGTATTACCTTGAGATACCTACAGGCTATTTTACCGACGCCAACGGCAGGGCCGTAGAGGGCATTTCTCTCAAATACACAGTAAAGAATGACAGCGGAGAGATTGCAGGCGTTGAGGATATCACAGCAGGCGAGAGTGGCAGGATTGAGATATTCACAGTAAACGGAACCAGAATCCTTGACAATGAGAACATAGAATCTCTTCCAAAAGGAATTTATATCATCGGCGGCAAAAAGACCTATATAAGATAAAGACCTATATAAGATAAGGAATTGCAGCCTGTAATACCATAAAGGGAACTGCGTCAACATTGCTTTTGACACAGTTCCCTTTGCTTAATATGAATTGACAGGATACAAGACATGCCCGAGATACCTACAGAGCCAATCAGGACCGTAGTGGCTAATTATTGCTTGCTTTGTCATTTCGAGCGCATTCTAGAAATCTCAAGGAATTCAATGGGATGAGATTTCTCCTCCTGCAAAGAGGAAAGTGATTTCATGAGCAACAGTTCCTCTGTCCTTTGTACACCTTCTGTATAAACAGGGGAGGACTGGAGACCTTCAAGCCAAAAGGCGTTGGCTGAGATGTTTCGCTTCGCTCAACATGACAGGCGCTGTTTATGGCCTGAACGCAGCGCGGAACTGTTCATTCTGACGGAACGGAAGAACTGCAATATTAATAGTGTCCAGTCATTCCGAGCGAGCGTAGCGACGAGGAATCCCAGAACCCGCAAGCAGTACTGGACTGGACCTTGATACCAACAACAACCAGGTAACTTGCTAATTGTGACGTACCACCCTTTCTCATTTGCAAAAAAGATTGGCGCAAAATAGCATTTTACCGAATTTTATTTTTATATTCGCAGAATAATGCGCATGTGCGCAGATAAGTAATTTGACTACAACTCAAAAAAGTTAAGCAGATGAGTGAAACATTGAAACCCGATGCTCAGTTAGAGGAACAGAACATCGCGAAGACCCCTGAACAGGCTGACAATGCCGCTACGACCGAGTTTAGCAACGAACAGCCTGCCCCAGAGACAGTAGAGGAAATCCCCGCCGTACAGGATGAGGAGAGTGACAACGTAGGCGCAAGACCGGCTAGCCGTCAGGAGATTATTGAGCGCTTGAAAGCTATTGCTGAGAGCGATGATGTGCTCAGCTGCAAGGCCGAGACAGAAAGCCTCAAAGTGCAGTTCTACCGCATGCGTACAGCCGAGATTGAGGCTGCCCACAAGGCCTTTGTCGAGCAAGGAGGCGAAGAGGCGCTTTTCATTCCACAAGAGGATGAGCTCGATGCCCCCTTCAAGGAGGTAATGAACGTGATTAAGGCAAAGCGCAACGCCTGGATTGCCGCACAGGAAGAAGAGATGAAGAAGAACCTTGCGCTTAAGGAGGAACTTCTTAAAAAGTTGCAGTCGCTTGTCGAGAAGGCAGAGCAGGGAACACCTGATGTAAGTGAGTTCAAGGCACTCCAGGCACAATGGAAGGAAATCAAGAGCGTTCCTCAGGAGCACGTTACAACATTATGGAAACAATACCAGCTGCTTGTGGAGCAGTTCTACGATGTACTCAAGATAAACCATGAGTTCCGTGAGTACGACTTCAAGAAGAACCTTGAGATAAAGACCAGAATATGCGAGGCTGCCGAGGCCCTCGAGAGCGAGGAGGATGTAATCAGCGCATTCCGCCAGCTGCAGCAGCTGCACAACGAATACCGTGAGACAGGCCCTGTTGCGCCAGAGCTGCGCGAGGAGCTGTGGACACGTTTCAAGGCAGCATCGACTATCATCAACCGCCGTCATCAGGAGCACTTCGAAACAAAGAAAGAGCAGGAGATGGAGAACCTTGCCAAGAAGAGCGCCATATGCGAACAGATTGAGGCCATTGACTACAGCACACTTACCACATACCAGGCATGGAATGCAGCAACAGAGATGATTCTTGACCTCCAGGCACAGTGGAAAGGCATAGGTTTTGCTCCGCAGAAAATGAACATGAAGATATTCGAGCGTTTCCGTGCTGCATGCGATGAATTCTTCAAGCAGAAAAGCGAGTTCTACAAAGAGACAAAGAGCACCCTCGCAAGTAACCTTGAGCGCAAGAAAGCCCTCTGTGAGCAGGCCGAGCAGCTCAAAGAGAGCGAAGACTGGAAAGATACAGCCGAGAAGCTTACCAGGTTGCAGAAAGAGTGGAAAGAGATTGGCCCTGTACCGCACAAACACTCCGAGGCGCTATGGAAACGTTTCGTGACAGCATGTGACGCATTCTTTGAGCGCCGCAATGCAGCTACATCATCACAGCGTGCCGAAGAGCAGGAGAACCTGAGACAGAAACGCGAAGTCATAGAGGCACTCAAGGCTATCGACACCACGCTGCCGGCCGATGAGCAGACAAAACTCATATCAGAGTTGACAGCCAAGTGGAACAGCATCGGCTTTGTTCCTTTCAGAGAGAAGGACAAGATATACAAGGAGTACAAGCAGATTCTGAATGCTCTCTACGAGAAGTTGCATATCACTGCTAACGAACGCAAGCTCGCTAACTTCCGAAGCAATGTAGGCAAGGGCTCAAGCAGCCTGCAGCGTGAACGTGAGCACTTGATACGCCAGTACGAGGCATTGAAGAGCGAGATTGCCACATATGAGAACAACATCGGTTTCCTCAGCGTATCGAACAAGAAAGGCGCGAGCCTTGTAGATGTTATGCGTCAGAAAGTCGAGAAACTGAAACAGGACGCACAGGTTATCCTGCAAAAAATTCATATAATCGAGGATGAAATAGAAAAAGAAAAGGAAGGTAAATAATCTACCCTACCAATAAGAATCAGAGGTCAGCACCGATGGATGCTGACCTCTGATTTATACTAAAATCATAAAGTTCTTAAACAGTGCATGTAACTCACATAGCCTGCCACCTACAGCAAGTCAAAAAAAAGAAGCGCAATTGCGCTTCTTTTTTTTGACTTGCTGTCCTGTCCTTGAATTAAAGAGCCGGAGTCTCAGCTGCGGGAAGAGTTGTCTCGACTGCCGCAGGGTTAGTAATCTCAACCTCGCCCTCTCTTGGAAGAGAGTAAGCAGCCGCGATGCTGATGATTACAATCAGTGCTGCGAGTGTCCATGTAGCCTTCTCAAGGAAGTCTGTTGTCTTTCTGACACCCATAATCTGGTTCGAAGAAGCGAAACCTGCAGCCAAACCACCACCCTTTGAGTTCTGAATCAATACTATTCCGCACATCAGTACAGAAACCAACACGATAAGTATAACACAAAGTAAATACATACTATTCCTTTTTTATATGTTTTATTATTTTTTCCAAAAATCTTATTTGGTCTGCAAAGTAACGATTTTTATTCGGATATTCCAAACATAATCGTTTAATAATTTCAAGAGCTTTTTCATATTTCCCCTGTTTGATGTAAATTCCCGCAAGCGTCTCTGTAAAGAAAGAAGCCTCGGCCGGACTCTCTTCCGGTTCCTGGGGTCCGGCATCGACCACCGCAGGCTCCTGCACGTTATCTCCCCTGAAGTCAATCGCAATCTTCTCACTACCGCCCGCAAGGAACTCATCTATAAGGTCCTGACCACGCAATGCCGGAACATCAGTACTTTCTTCGGAACACCGGTCCTTAAGATAAGCCGAGACATAATCGACCGCAGCGGCGCCCTCGGCCTCAAGTGAGACAGTCTCAGCCGGCAGAGTATCAAGGAAAGCATCAATGAGAGACATTGTCCTGTCTACCGATATGTCATCGGGCGCATTGTCGGCAACATCAGAGACCCCGTAACCGGACATCAATTCGAACAGAGGCCACCGGCTCTTGAGATAAAGCGCCGACTTGCGCATCTCGCGTCCGAAATCGATATCATGCAGGATATACAGATTCTTCAGCATCAGAAGACGCGCCACATCAAAATAAGGGTATTTACCCACCAGAAGACGCAGTTCATAGAGGGTATCGCGGTTCAGACGCTCGGGGTGCGAAATGTATGTCGCCAGACTCTCCATTGCTTACCAGTTAGCCAAAGCGGCATTGAAAATCGACTCTACAATTTCATCCACCATCTGCTTCACAAGCTCCTCCTGCACCGAGTCGAGCGACTGGGTCGCATCAAAGTCACGTGTTGCGCTGAACGGACGTTCAAAATCCTCATCATGGTTCGTGTTGTTAGTGAAACGCACATTCACAGTCATCTTCAGCTGAACCATTGATGAAAAGCCGTCCGAAGATATCGACTTGTTGAGCTGGTCATAAGCTGTAATCTCGCCCTCGAGCTGGAGGTCACCGCCACGCTGCACCTGCTGCAACTTTGTCTGCTGCACGAACATGTCACTCAACGCCTCGTTGAACATGGTAGCCATCGGCGCCCACTGGTATGCGGCACGGTTCTGGAACTGCGCAATCGAGACTGTCTTTACTTTAGTGTAGTCAATTGAGGCACCTGTAAACTTGTAGCTGACAGTGCAGCCATAGGCCAACATCACAACAACAATGATGAGCGGCAACAGCAGCACGCCCTTTATTCCTTTATTCGATACCATATTCTTTTATTTTTCTGTACAGAGTACGTTCCGATATATTCAGTTCCTTGGCAGCATTCCTTCTCTTACCCTTGTTCCTCTCAAGCGCCATTATAATAGTCTTCTTCTCTACATCATCGAGCGACACAGCCTCCTCGACATACTCATCGGTCGCAACAATATGCTCATAGTGGCCCGGCTGTGACTGGATGTGGTATGCCGGCGCATGCTGCACGATAGAGACATCATGCGCATCGGTATAATACGGCACATGTTCTGTGTTCTCCTTGCTCATGGCGCGCAGGCTCTCAATCTGGCTCTTGAGCTCTGTGATATCGCGCCTCATGTCAAACAACACGCTGTAAAGAATCTCCCTCTCGCTCTCGAAGCTCTTTCCCTCGGCAGTACCATGCCCCGAAAGCATAGGCAGGTTACTCTTCGGTTCCTGCGGCAGATAGCGCATGAGTACCTCAGCCGTAAGCTCACGGTTGAGTTCAAGGATAGAGACCTGCTCGGCGATGTTTTTGAGTTGGCGGATATTACCGGGCCAGGAATATGCAACAAGAGCAGCTGCGGCATCCTCGTTGAGTTGCAGACGCGGAACATTATATTTTGCAGCGAAATCCATGCAGAATTTCTTGAAGAGCATCACTACATCATCGCCTCTCTTGCGCAATGGCGGCACCGTTATGGGCACAGTGCTCAAACGGTAATAGAGGTCCTCGCGGAAACGTCCCTCGGCTATGGCCTCCTGTAGGTTCACGTTCGTCGCACACACTATGCGTACATTTGTCTTCTCCACCTCCGATGAGCCCACCCTGATAAACTCACCGTTCTCAAGAACACGCAACAGACGTGCCTGAGTAGGCATAGGCAGCTCAGCCACCTCATCAAGGAAGATAGTTCCACCGTCAGCCTCGCTGAAATATCCCTTTCGCTCATTCACAGCACCTGTAAAGGCACCCTTAATGTGACCGAACAGTTCCGAGTCAATGGTACCTTCCGGAATTGCTCCGCAGTTCACTGCTATGTATTTGCCATGCTTGCGCACGCTGTTCGTATGTATTATTTTAGGGAAGAACTCCTTACCCACACCACTCTCTCCGGTAATAAGCACCGTCAGGTCAGTCTTGGCAACCTGTATGGCAGTATCTATTGCCCTCAGCAGAGCCGGGTCATTACCGATGATTCCGAACTGCTGTTTCGCTTTCTGAACTTCCGTTACATCCATGTCTTATTTCTATTTTGTGACAAAAATACACATTTCGCGCTTAAAAACGGCAATTTTGGCAGAAAAAATATCCAACATATCTATTGGCTCAAAACGGGAAGAGCAAAGGAAGCACAAGAATCATCACAATGCCGAGTATAATCTGCAACGGCAGACCCACCTTCACATAATCGGAGAACTTGTACTGACCCGCTGGCATGACAAGAGCGTTGGGCGGTGTCGAGAACGGCGATGCGAAGCAGAGACTTGCACCCAATGTAACAGCGAACAGGAAAGGAACCGGACTCACAGCCACCTGTTGGGCTGCACTCATTGCAATGGGAGCCATAAGCACCGCCGTTGCCGTATTGCTTATGAACATTGTCATGAAGGAGGTCGTAAAATATATTCCCGCCATCAGCAGCATGGGACTATACCCGCCGAGTGTAGAGACAAGCGAGCCTGAAATCCATTCCGAGACACCGGTCTTCTGCAGTGCCACAGACATCGGCATCATCGCTGCGATGAGCACGATGCTCTCCCAGTTGATTGTCTTGTATGCAGCCTCGACATTGCGGAAACAGCCGGTAAGCACCATAAGCAGACCCGCTATCATAACCGCAGTGACGGGAGCAATGGGAATGAAGTCAAACACCATGACTGCAATCATCGCAAGCATGATTATTGCCGCTACAGGCGCTTTGTAGTCGAGCGTGACCTTTGCAGCTTCCTCAAGCGGACGTCCTACAACAATCCACTCGTTATTATCCTTCTCAAGGCTACCTATATGATCCCAAGAGCCCTGCACCAGCAACACGTCACCCACATGAATGGCCTCATCGGCTATGCCCTGAAGAATATATTTGTTGTTTCGGCATATGCCAAGCACACTCAAGTTGTATTTTGTCCTGAACTCAACCTCTTTTATTGTCTTGTTCACCACAGAAGATGTCGACATCACGACAATCTCGGCAACACCGATATCATAGAAGTCAAGACCGCTCTTGTTCTCATCTTCGACATCGTTCAGCACCTCAAGATTATACCGTGAAGCAAAAAACCGCACCTTCTCATCTGTACCAGACACATAAAGCATATCATCGGCCCTAAGGATAGTGTCGGAATCTGCAGCCTCCTGAACCACGTTCTTCGAGAGGATGTTTCTCTGAGTACGCTCAATATGGCGTACCTCAATGATATTGATACCGAAATTGTTGCGCACATCAAGTTCTCCAATCATCTTGCCAATGAGCAACGACCTTGAGTGCACCTGCAGACGGTGCAGATTGTTTGCGATGCCATACTCCTTGACAAGCGTCTTGAGCGATTTTCCGCTGCTCGCGCTTGCGCCGCTCAACGCTCCCGGCTTCGAAAGGAACCTCTTGCTCAACGGCATGAGGAGCAGCGTGCCTACAAAAGCACATATCAGGCCCACCGGCAGGAACGTAAAGAAGCCCAATCCTTCATATCCATTGTTTATGAGCGCCTCGTTTATCACAAGGTTAGGAGGGGTACCGATAAGAGTCATCATACCGCTCATGCTGCTCGCAAAGGCAAGAGGCATGAGCAGACGGCTCGGGTTCATCTTAACGCTCATGGCCATACTGACCACAATAGGTATCATTATTGCTACGGTACCGGTATTGCTCACAAATGCTCCCATGAGAGAGGTCACAACCATAACCAGTATGAAGAGCTTTGTCTCGCTGTTGCCTGCAAGCTTCATAAGCTTGGAGCTTATCATTTTTGCCAGTCCTGTCTGGAAAATGGCACCTCCGACAACGAAAAGACCGACCATCATTATTATTACATTGTTCGAAAAACCCGAGAGAGCCTCGGCAGGCTCAAGTATCCCCAGAACCATCAACGCCACAAGCGAGCACAGCGCGACTATATCCGAACGCACCTTTCCGCTTATAAAGAAGAATACCGAAAGAAGAAGTATGACTACTGTTTCTATCATAATATAATATCTATTTTTCGGCAAAGTTAATCTTTTTGCGTGCAAAAACAAAGCAAAAAGGAGGCCGAGAAGGCTTTTTGTAAACTATTTTATATATCTTTGCCGATAATGCAAAAATGCCATACGCCACCCTTCGGGCAAGACAGGAAGGGACAAATCATTATTGCAAGAATCCGTAAAAAAACGACAGGCCATCAAGATACTCAAATACATATCAATAATTGTTGCAATCCTGATAGCGTTATTCTATTCGGGTGTGCTGTTTCTGCAGTCCGATGCCGCCAAGCATCGAATTGCATCTTTTACCACAGACAAGATTGGCAAGCTCTACGGCATTCCGGCGACAATAGGCAGCATCGAGATAAAGAACCTCAACGAAGCAACGCTCGAGAATGTACTCATCCTTGACCTTGACGGCGACACACTCATTTATGCCAGAAGAGCAATGGCAAGCATCGAGCCCACCAGTCTGCTCGAAAACAGAATACAGATAAACACTCTGGCATTCGAATCGCCCGACATCAGGCTCAACCGCCCCACGAAGGAGTTGCCCTTGAATGTTCAGTTCATACTCGACAGGATTAGCTCGGACAAGAAGAAAGAGAGCGACACCAACCTAAGAATAAACCAGTTGCTCGTTTATGACGCAAAATTCAGATATGACGTGAAAAATGAGAGCCATGTTACCGACAGGCTCGACCCGAACCATATATCAGTCAACGACTTCGCATGCAACATCTCCCTGAAGAACTTCAACAAGGAGAGCCTGAACCTGTACATACGCTCCATCAGCGGAATGGAGAGGAGCGGTCTTCAGCTCGACAAGTTCAAGGCACACATAATCGCAAAGGAGAACGGAGTCAAACTGACGGACCTCCTCATAGAACTACCTGACAGTAAAATTTCATCACAGAGCATTGAGTTCAGCAACCTCAATGACAGTCTGCAACAGATTGGCATTGACGGCGAGCTCAACTGCAGAAAGATATCATTCGATGACCTGACGCCCATACTGCCGCAACTCTCATCCCAACTGCCCGAGCTAATGTTTGACATCAAGGGCTACATGAATAACGGCATAGCACAGGGAGACATTACCGTTGCCGCGTCAGACAACTCCTTCAGGTTAAATGGCAACACAAGAGTTGTATCGCCATACAGCGATGAACGCGAGATTGAGGCCACTATCGACACCATGTTCATCACTGAACAGGCAATGGAGATGCTTTCTTCGTTCTTCGACAGAATACCGGTGGAACTGCCCCGAAGAATCGGCGACACAAGCATAAGCGGCGATATATTCTACTCCAAGGACTCGCTTGACGGTAATGCCGTCATAAACAGCAGGAGCGGCATCATCAATGCCGACGTACTCCTTGACAGTTGCGGCAACTACATGCTCACCGCCGAAGGAAAAGACATACACCTTGGCAGGATTCTGGAGAATGGCAGTTTTGAGGAGTGCGACATAAAAGCCACATCAAAAGGCAACATAAGAAGCACAGGAGAGCTTGCCGACTTTGACATCGAGGTAAGTTCCCTCAAGCTCCTCGAATATACTTATGCCCCTATAAGGATAACGGGAAAGGCCAACGACAAAGAGGCAGATGCCACACTCATTACCGATGACCCCAACGTAGCCCTGTCGGCAAAGATGGAGTACCGCAAGGGGCAGAAGGAGCAAAAAATGCGGTTTACCCTCAACGTCGACTCCATAATCCCCAACAACCTGAACCTGAGTAAAAGATACCAGGAGTGCAAGTTCGCATTCGGCATCGAGTGCGACCACACGATACACCCGGCAGGTAAAAGCATAACGAATATCAAAATGCGCGACTTTGTCTTCGATGACGGCAACGACCGCGACATGCTCAAGAACCTGCATATATATGATGACAACAACGAAGAGAAAAGGACCATAACAATCAACTCCGATATACTCAAAGCCGACCTTGTGGGCAGCTTCAGCACCTCGAGCCTGCATGAGAGTTTCCTGAAGATAGCCAAGGTTCATCTTCCCTCATTAAAGACAAGTCTCAAGAAAAGAACAAAGAGCAACAACTACTTTTACAGGGTTGAGATCAAGGAAACCAGACTGCTCAACAAACTGTTCGACTTGCCCTTTGCCATCAACGAGACATCAATCATTTCAGGCTCATGCAATGAGGACAACAACACGTTCAACGTCGAGGCCGACCTCAACAACATTGTCGCGGGAGGCACTCAGCTCCGCGCAATAAATCTCAAAGGCTCATCCGACAAGGAGCAGATTGCAATTGATGCGAACATCCTCAAGCCGACGAAGAAAGACAAGAAAGAATTGGACTACCGTGACACAGGCAGCGATGTAATGATAGGATTCCGTTCAAAGCTCCACAACGACACCATAAACAGCATCATCGACTGGAGCGACATAACAGAGAGCAACAAGAACAACGGCTCAGTACAGGTAGACCTGGCACTGGAACTCGACAAGAGGAACAAACTTAATTTCGACGCAAGAATAATCCCGAGCCGTTTCACTCTCAACGGACAGGAATGGCACATCACACCCGGAAACATCAAAGGCAACGGCGACAGGCTCCTTGTCAACAATCTGCACATGTCGAATGCCGGGCAGAGCCTGAGCATTGACGGTGTGGCAGGGAAATTCATTGATGACAGCCTCAATGTCAATATAAAGAACCTTGATGTATCAACCATCCTTGGACTTACCAATTTCAGAGTGTTCAAATTCGGTGGCAAAGCGACAGGCCACGCCCTCATGACAAGTGTACTGCACAGCCTTGACGTCAACGGGCGTTTCATGATAGACAGCATGCTCATCGATGGCGCACACATGGGCAACGGCGACATAGGCATCGGTTGGATGAGCTACAACAGTACACTCTCGCTCGACTGCGGCATCATCGGCAAGGAAAAGACCACCAGAGTGTCGGGATTCCTTTCAAGTCCAAGAGACACGATGAATCTAAGGATTGACGCCAACGACCTGAACATTGCATTCCTCGGCAACAAGATTGACGCATTCATAAGCGAGCCCACAGGTGTCGCCAACGGCACTGTCTATGTATTGGGCAAGATGCGGAAACTGGACCTTGCAGGAGCGGCTGCACTCGACTGCAGTCTCAAGGTAAAGGCCAACAACGTCACATACAACATCAACGGAGACACCCTATACTTGCGTCCGAACACGTTGGCATTCGATAATGTAGGCATTACCGACAGATACGGCAACCATGGCCGGCTCAGAGGAAGCGTAAGCCACAGCCACCTCTCGAACTGGAGATGCGACCTAAATGTCGATGCAGAGAACATGCTTGTATATGACACACACAGTTTCGACAACATGCCATTCTATGGAACGGTATTCGCTACAGGTACAGCCAATATCAACAGCCCCGGAAGCGGTCTTTACCTCAAGGCCGATATGAGCAGCGAGCCCAACTCACACTTCTACTACAACTCGACAAGTGCCAGCGGAGCACACGACAACAGTTTCGTGACCTTCACTGACAGCAAGAAAAGCAGCACAAGGCGAAACATCAATACGGCAGAAGAGAAGAACAACACCTATGCGCTCGTGACAAGCAAGCTGAACCTCGACTTCATGCTTGACATAACCGAGACATTCCATATCAAGGTATACACCAACCTTAAGACCGATGACTACATTGATTTCTATGGCCGGGGAACAGTGAATGCCCTTTACGATGAGAAGAACGGTTTCTCCATGAAAGGCGGCCTCAACCTTGACCGCGGAACATACAAGTTCACAATCCAGGACATATTCCCCAAGGAGTTCAAGATTGAGAACGGCAGCACACTCTCTTTTGACGGAGACCCGTTCAGGGCCGGCCTTAACCTGAAGACCAAATATCTTGTACCCTCGGCCTCACTCAGCGACCTGACTACAGAGACCACAAAAAACAAGACCGTCAAAGTAAACTGCGTCATGGACATCGGTGGCACGCTCGAAAGTCCCGACTTGAGTTTCGACCTCGAGCTACCCGAGGGCAGCGAGGAGGAGAAGGAGCTCCTTGCAAGCGTTGCGAGCACAAGCGAGCAGAAAAACATGCAGTTCATCTACCTGCTTGGCGTAGGCAAGTTCTACACCTTCGACTACAACAACACTGGCAGTGACAGCCAGTCATCCACAGCCATGGAGTCGCTTATCTCGAACACCCTCTCGGGACAGCTGAACAACATGCTCAGCCAGATAATAGACAACGACAACTGGGACATAACAGGCAATTTCTCTACCAGCGAGAGAGGTTGGAACCGCATGGAGGTAGAAGGCATGCTGCGCGGACGTCTGCTCGACAACCGTCTGCTCATCAACGGCAATTTCGGCTACAGGGAGAACCCCATAGCCAACAGCAACTTCATCGGAGACTTCGAGATACAATGGTTGCTGAACAAAAAAGGCAACATAAACCTAAAAGCCTACAGCAAAACCAACGACCGCTACTTCTCGAAGACCAACCTCACAACACAGGGAGCAGGCATACTCTTCAAGTTCGACTTCAACAAATGGAGATGGTGGAAGAAGGATGAGGAACAATAACAAGGAACTATAATCAAAAAAACTATATAATTAATATATGAGATATTTCCTTTCGGTAAAAGATATCGGCAACCTTGACACGGCAGTCAAGGAGGCGCTTGAGATTAAGGCCGACCGTTTCAGATACAATACTCTGGGTAAGAACAAGACCCTTATGATGGTATTCTTCAACTCCAGTCTGCGCACAAGGCTAAGCACACAGAAGGCAGCCCTCAACCTTGGCATGAATGTCATTGTGCTCGACATCAATCAGGGTGCATGGAAACTGGAGACCGAGCGCGGAGTAATAATGGACGGCGACAAGCCCGAGCATATCCTTGAGGCTATCCCGGTCATGGGAAGCTATTGTGATGTCATCGGAGTACGCTCGTTCGCCCGCTTCGAGAGCAAGGAGGATGATTACAACGAGACTATCCTCAACCAGTTCATCAAATACAGTGGACGCCCTGTCTTTTCAATGGAGGCAGCCACACGCCACCCGTTGCAGAGTTTTGCCGACCTCATCACAATAGAGGAACACAAGAGCAAGAAACGTCCGAAAGTTGTACTTACATGGGCGCCCCACCCCAAGGCCTTGCCACAGGCCGTTCCCAATTCATTTGCCGAGTGGATGAATGCAGCAGACTACGAATTTGTAATCACACACCCGAGAGGCTATGAGCTTGCCCCTGAATTTGTAGGCAATGCACGCGTGGAATATGACCAGATGAAAGCCTTTGAGGATGCCGATTTCATCTATGCAAAGAACTGGGCGGCATACACAGGCGAGAACTACGGCAAGATACTGAGCACCGACCGTTCATGGACCGTAAGCGAGCGTCAGATGTCAGTGACCGACAATGCACACTTCATGCACTGCCTGCCTGTGCGCCGTAATATGATTGTGACCGATGATGTCATCGAGAGTTCCCGCTCGCTTGTCATTCCCGAAGCCGCTAACCGCGAGATATCGGCAACGGTAGTACTGAAGAGGATTCTTGAAGGATTGGAGAAATAAAGAATTTTCTTATACAATACAGTAACAGAGGAACGGCATGCCGTTCCTCTGTTACTGTATTAATGTACAAACTCATTTACTAAAAGGCTTCTCATCTCCCCAGCACTGCTGCATCCAAGCCTTGCTCTTGGCCTCGACAGGGTTCTCCTGCGGAATCCAGAAGGAGAATTCCTCACCACCTGCGGGCAGGAATTGCTGCTTGACAAAGTGTCCCGGGAAATCGTGTGAGTACTTATATCCGTCTGAATATCCCAAATCGGCCATAAGTTTGGTGGGAGCGTTCCTCAGATGCAACGGCACAGGCAGATTACCTGTCTCCCTTACTGTGGCAAGCGCATTGTTGATACCCATATATGCAGAGTTGCTCTTTGGCGATGTCGCAAGATAGACCGTCGCCTCGGCAAGAGGGATGCGCCCCTCGGGCCAACCGATTTTTGTGACAGCGTCGAATGCCGCGTTGGCAAGCAGCAGAGCATTGGGATTTGCAAGCCCCACATCCTCCGAAGCGGAGATTATCAGACGACGGGCAATGAAGGCCGGGTCTTCCCCACCCTCAATCATGCGGGCAAGCCAATAGAGCGCAGCATCGGGGTCACTTCCACGGATAGACTTTATGAATGCCGAGATTATATCATAATGCATCTCGCCGTCCTTGTCATAGGCAAGCGGGTTCTGTTGCAAGCATAGTTTGACCTTCTCATCGGTTACCACAACCGGCGACTCGGGGTCACTCTCCACAACCAGTTCAAGGATATTGAGCAGTTTACGTGCGTCGCCACCGCTGTAACGCATCATGGCTGCCGTCTCGCGCAACTCCACCCCGCGGTTCTTCAGAGCCTCATCGGCCGTTATGGCATGGTTGAGCAGTTTCATAAGGTCATCGGCCTCAAGAGACTTGAGCACATACAGCTGACAACGCGACAGCAAAGGACGTATGACCTCGAACGACGGATTCTCAGTTGTAGCACCTATGAGAGTTACAGTACCCGTCTCAACCGCGCTGAGCAAGGAATCCTGTTGCGATTTGTTGAAACGATGGATCTCATCTATGAAAAGGATAGCTCCACCACGTGCAAACAGCGGCGAACTTTTTGCCTTGTCAATGACCTCGCGCACCTCCTTGACACCCGATGACACGGCATTGAGTGTGTAGAAAGGACGATTCAACTGATGGGCTATTATCCTCGCGATTGTTGTCTTGCCCGTACCCGGAGGGCCCCACATTATAAACGAGAGGATGCGCCCCGAATCAATCATACGACGCAGCACAGCACCCTCTCCAACAAGGTGCTGCTGACCTACATAACCGTCAAAGGAGGTAGGACGCAGACGTTCCGCCAATGGTTGTGCCATAGAATATAATAACTTGAGCGAACACCGCCCCGCTTGACGCGAGGCAGTGTATCTTCAATCAATAATAAGAAATAGTCAAGGTATCTTAAAAGATTAGCTGAGACCTACAATCTCCCCATCGACAAAATCAATATGGTTGGCCTGCGGGTCCTTCGGTAATCCGGGCATGCGGATAATGTCACCGGCAATGGCAACAATCATCTCGGCACCGGCATTGAGCACTACGTCACGAATCTGCAGGTTGAAGCCCTTGACTGCACCATACTGCTTGGCATCGGCACTGAAGGAGAACTGGGTCTTTGCGATACATACAGGGAACTTCGCAAGGCCATATTTCTCGGCAAGTTTTATGCGGTCGAGTGCCGGTTTTGCGAATGTCACAGAAGCTGCACCGTAGATATTCTTGGCAACCTTCTCAATCTTTGTCTGAATGCTGTCCTCATCGTTGTATGTGAACTCGAGTTTCTTGGACGGGTTGTTCTCGATAGTATCGACCACAATCTGCGCCATCTCTACAGCGCCCTCACCACCCTGGGCGAATGCGTTGTTGATAACGAACGGCAAACCGAGTTCCTTCTCGCAGTGCTCACGCAGCAATGCCATCTCCTCATCGGTATCAGTAGCGAAACGGTTGAACACCACGACTACCGACTGACCGAATGAGCGCAGGTTGGCAACGTGACGGTCAAGGTTTGCAAGACCATTGCGAAGACCATCCATATCAGGCTCCTTAATCTTGTCAAGCTCAACACCACCGTGCATTTTCAGGCCCTGGGCTGTAGCAACGATTACTGTAGCATCGGGCTGCAGACCGCTCTTGCGGCAAAGAATATTGTAGAATTTCTCGGCACCGAGGTCTGCGCCGAAGCCGGCCTCAGTGATTGTATATTCGCTGTGCGCGAGCGCCATCTTTGTTGCGAGCTGCGAGTTGCAACCGTGAGCGATGTTGGCGAACGGACCGCCATGGATGATTGCAGGAGTATTCTCGGTTGTCTGCACAAGGTTCGGCTGGATAGCATCCTTGAGGAGCACCATTATTGAACCGGCAACGCCAAGGTCCTTCACAGTGAAAGGCTCGCCCGCATATGTGTAGCCGAGCATTATATTCTCGATGCGGCGACGAAGGTCGGCCTCATCGCTTGCGAGGCAAAGGATTGCCATGAGTTCCGAAGCGGGAGTAATATCAAAACCGGCCTGCTCAACGAGTCCGTTGGTCGCAGGGCCTACACCTGTGATTATCTGGCGCAAAGAGCGGTCATTCACGTCAAGCACGCGACGCCAAAGGATTTCCTTTAGACCGAAACCCTCCTTTGCATGCTGATAGAGATAGTTGTCGAGCAGCGCAGAAATCATATTGTGCGCCGATGTTATCGCGTGGAAGTCACCTGTAAAATGGAGGTTGATTTTCTCCATCGGAAGCACCTGTGCATAACCGCCGCCGGCAGCACCACCCTTCATGCCGAAGCAGGGACCGAGTGAAGGCTCGCGCAATGCGACAACAGCCTTCTTGCCTATTTTGTTGAGACCCAGCGCAAGACCTATTGAAACAGTGGTCTTGCCGATACCGGCCTTTGTAGCAGTGATTGCTGTAACAAGAATGAGTTTACCCTTCTGCTCCCCGATAAGATTAAGGGGCAACTTTGCTATGTACTTGCCATAATGTTCAAGGTCGTTTGCATCTATGCCCATCATGGCAGCCACGTTCTCAATGCGCTCAAGCTTGGTTTCATGAGCAATCTGAATGTCACTCTTCATAAATATATGCTTTTTTTAGTTTGAAATTCTTTCTTTCCGTCTTGCGAAGATAATAAAATATATCATAAAATTCAATTATTCAGAAGTTGTTTGATAAAGTTCGGGAATAATTGTACTATCTTTGCTGTGACAGCAAAGCCGAATGCGTATGTTATCGATACTGATTCCCACAAAAGACTACGATTGCCACATCCTGGTAGAGGAACTCCACAGGCAAGGAGAATTCCTGGGATTGCCATACGAAATCATCATAGGGGAAGACGGTACCGCCGAAGAGAACCTGCGACTGAACACAATGGCCGACTCGCTGACGCATTGCCGCAGGATAATAAAAAAAACGAACATCGGGCGTGCCGCGATACGCAACCTGCTTGCAAGGGAATCACGTTACCCGAACCTCATATTCATTGACAGCGATGCAGTAGTCGAGAAGGATGATTTTCTACGTTTATACGTTGACGCCCTGAAAGATTACGATGTAGTTTGTGGAGCTCTCTACCATGCAAATGAGCAGCCAAACGATGAGTGTTCCCTCCGTTACCGATATGAAAAGGAGGCCGACAAGCAGCGCGATGCCATAACCCGCAGCAAGGCACCGTACGACAAATTCACCACATTCAACTTTGCAATTAAAAAGGATATTTTCACGTCAATTTTATTTAACGAATCCATAACCCGCTACGGATATGAGGATGCACTTTTCGGCAAAGAGCTCAAGAGGCGGGGTATACCTATCGGACACATTGACAACAAGCTGCTTCACAGCGGGCTGGAGAGCAATGCCGTATTCCTTGCAAAGAGCGAACAAGCATTGGCTACCCTCCTCACGATTGAGGATAGAATGGAGAGCACCCCACTGCTTGCCACACTCCGCAAGATGCGGGCATTGCATCTTGAGAACATCTTCATGATATACTGGAATTTGCGCAAGGAGAGTCTCAGGAAGAACCTGTTGGGCAGGAAACCCTCGCTCTTGAAATTCAAGATATACAAGTTAGGCTATTACATTTCGCTCCAGAGGAAAGATGGCATCAACACTCTTTAATATCCTTTAACCCCACTACGTAGGTTTGAATCGGCTCCCGCCCATTGCTAGAGTTCAAGCAAGCTTGCCTTGCGCTCATTTGAACAAGCTTTCCTATTTCAGCATTCAGTTTTCAGCTTATACATCCCTCATTTTTTGAAAAAAAGAGTTATTTTTGCAAATTGGAACAATATTCCAACAAAAGACGTATATAAACATAAAACATAATACAGCGATGACCGAAATTAACGAAACTGAAAAAATCGAGAAAAAGAGCATCAGTTTTATTGAGCAGATTATAGTAGATGACCTGGCACAGGGCAAGAACGGGGGAAGATTGCAGACCCGATTCCCGCCCGAGCCCAACGGTTATCTTCACATAGGCCACGCCAAGGCTATTGCAATAGACTTTGGCATGGCTCAGAAACATGGCGGTGTGTGCAACCTGCGTTTCGATGACACCAACCCGCAGAAAGAGGATATGGAGTTCGTGCGCGCCATTGAAGAGGACATCAAATGGCTCGGTTTCGAATGGGGCAAGGTATGCTATGCCAGCGACTATTTCCAGGAGCTTTGGGATTTTGCCGAGTGGTGCATCATGACAGACCGCGCATATATTGACGAGCAGACATCCGAGGAGATTGCGCAGCAGAAAGGCACCCCCACCGAACCCGGAAAGAACAGCCCATACCGTGACCGACCTGCCGAGGAGAGCCTGCGCCTTTTCCGAGAAATGAACAGTGGCAACGTAGAACCGGGCAAGATGATTCTCCGTGCCAAGATTGACATGGCAAGCCCCAACATGCACTTCCGCGACCCGATTATGTACCGTGTCCTGAACATGCCGCACTGGCGTACAGGCAATAAATGGAACGCCTACCCCATGTATGACTTCACCCATGGACAGAGCGATTACCTCGAAGGCGTAACACACTCTATCTGTACTCTTGAGTTCGTGCCCCACCGCGACCTCTATGACCTGTTCGTTACATGGATTAAGGAGTGGAAGGGCGATGAAGGCGACATTCAGGATAACCGTCCACGCCAGTATGAGTTCAACAAGCTGAACCTCAACTACACACTCATGAGCAAGCGCAACCTGCTCATCCTCACCAAAGAGGGAGTTGTAAACGGTTGGGATGACCCCCGTATGCCGACTATCTGCGGTATACGCCGTCGCGGTTACAGTCCTCAGGCAATACTCAACTTCATAGACAAGATAGGATACACCACATTCGATGCCCTCAATGACATAAAGCTGATGGAGGCCGCATGCCGCGAGGACCTCAACGCACGTGCCCTTCGAGTAAGCGCTGTCGTGGACCCTGTACGTCTTGTAATCGACAACTACCCCGAAGGAACGGTTGAGGAGATGCAGGCCATAAACAACCCCGAGGATGAGAATTCCGGCTCACACATCATACGTTTCTCTCGCGAGCTCTACATCGAGCGCGAGGACTTCATGGAGGATGGCGGAAAGAAATTCCTGCGACTGGGCCCCGGCAAGGAGGTACGCCTGAAGAACGCATATATCATCAAGTGTGACGAAGACCCTGCCAACTGCATCGAGAAGGATGAGAATGGCAACATCACATGTATCCATGCCACATACGACCCCGACAGCCGCAGCGGCATGCCTGGAGCCGACCGCCGCATCAAGGGCAAGACGCTGCATTGGGTAAGCTGTGCCCACAGCGTACCTTGCGAAGTACGCGACTACAGCTGCCTGTGGACATGCGAGAACCCGCGCGACGCCATCAAACAGTACGAGAAGGAGAATGGAGTAAGAGGTATTGAGGCCATGCGCCCTTTCCTTAACCCCGATTCTCTGCGCATAAACAAGAATGCGTATATTGAAGAGTGGGCGGCAGACCTCCCGCACCTTAGCTACCTGCAGTTCCAGCGCATCGGCTACTTCAATGTAGACCCCGACAGCAAGCCCGGGAAGCCCGTATTCAACCGCACTGTATCGCTCAAGGGCAAGTAACACACATAAATCAGAACAACATCCCTGTATGAACTACGAAAAAGGATATTTCGACACGCCGGAATTCCGCGAGCTACTCAAGAGGTATGAGCATGCCAAGGCAATGAACATGCACTCATATTATGCCATTGATGAGCTTGTGGACCTGCTGTCATACTATCTTTACGTAGAGAAGCATGATGAGGCGGAACAGATTCTGAAGATTGCAGGACAGATTCATCCTGCCGCGCCCGAGAACACCAAGATGGAGATAAAGCTGATGCTCAGCAAGGGCGAAGCCAAAAGGGCTCTCGAATTGTTCGCCGGTATACAGTACATCGATGACAACGAGACAAAGATTCTGCATGCCGAGATACTGCTCGCACTGAAGGATTTCAAGAACGCAAGAGAGATTGCACTCGATATAATAAGGACAACAACACCGGAACAGGAGAACCTTTACGAGGCGCTTGAGATTCTGCTCGATTGCGGCTTTGCGCTCGATGCCCTCTACATTTGTGAGAAAGCCCTGAAACTGGCACCCGCCAACAGGAGCCTGCTCGAAGTAAAGGCCGAATGTTTCATCGAGATGCAAAGGATAAACGAAGCAATCGACCTGTACAACAGCCTACTCGATGCCGACCCCTATTCCACTTTCTATTGGGAGCAGTTGGGACACATCTATTATATGGTAAAGCGTTACGGTAAGGCACTCGAATGCTTTGAGTACGAGAGTACGATAAACGACGAGATAGAGTACGCAAGGATGATGCAGGCCTACTGCTACTACCATGTGGGCGACTATGCCAGAACGAAGGAGATGTTCGGCTTGTTCAAGGAACGCTACCCGCAATCGGTAATCCCGCGTTTCTACATAGCATTGTCGCAATACCACGAAGGCGACCCGCAAAGCGCCGTCGAGAGTTTCAAGGAGATAATCGACATTGCTCCCGAAGGCACAATAGAGATGATGCTTGCGAGAGTGAACAAAGCTATGATACTCGACAGCATCGGCGAGGGAACACGCGCCGAGGAGGCGATATCCATGGCTATCATGATGCACCCCGACAACATGAAACAGCTTATCCTACGCGGAACACATCTTTATGAGCTGCGCGATAAGGAGAACCTGATATTCAGTGATATGAACGCACTAGAGCAGAAGGAGTGGACACAGGAAGAGGAACTATACGAACTCGGTGTACACCTTTTCGAGCATGGGCATCCGAATCTCGCGCTCAGGATATTCCGCTACATGCGCCCGTTCAGTCATGATGCTTCGGACGTTGACGCGTACATTGCCAATATACTCTGGCAGAACGGTGAGAGAGAGAAGGTCGAACCTTCAATAGAGAATGCCATTAACGGACGCTCGTGCATACTCTTCAGGCTGTTCGGCATCACTTATGACGCGGGTATCACTCCACAGGAATTCATTGCAAGAATCAGATAAATAACAGCGAGGCAACGTCAGTGGACGTTGCCTCGCTGTTATTTAAAGACAAATGGTTATTCTGTAAAATCCCTGAGCCTGTTCTCTTCGCCCATCCGGCATATGAGAAGATTCTCATCCTTCTCGGCCACAATGCAGTCATTCATTCCAATCACCACCACCTTTTTCATGTCGCGCGTGCTTACAAAGCAGTTGCGGGACTCCGAGAAAGCAACTTCGGCACCCACAGCCACATTGCCATTAAGGTCCTTCTGCATATTCTCATGAAGCGAAATCCATGTGCCCAAATCACTCCATCCGAAATCAGCAGGGAATACGAAAATCTCCTCGGCACGTTCCATAATTGCATAATCGACCGAAATATTACGGCACTCGGGGAACTTTTCGTTAATAAATTCCTGCTCCTGAGGGGTAAAATAGTAAGGAACGAGCGATTCGAATATAGATGCAATAGGAGACTGATACACACGGAAAGCGTTCACGATGGTAGAGACATTCCATATGAATATACCCGAATTCCAGTAGAAATTCTTCTTCGCCACATACGTCTCGGCTATCTCAAGTGAAGGTTTCTCCTTGAAAGAATCGACCCTGTAGACCTCCTTGTTCGACAAGGCCGAAGCGCCGAGCACTGCCTCAATATATCCATAGCCAGTCTCGGGACGGGTAGGTTTGATACCCAAGGTAAGTATCGCATCGGAACCATTCACGAAGCCGAGTGCCGATGTAATGACACGACGGAACTCCTGCACATCGGCTACGAAATGGTCACTCGGGGTCACCACCATATTTGCCGACGGGTCGCGTTTCTTGATTTTCCATGCAGCATATGCAATGCAAGGGGCTGTATTCCTGCGACAAGGTTCCCTGAGGATATTCCCGACCGGAATCATAGGCAACTGCTCCTGAACGATATGCGCATATTTCTCCGAAGTGACAACCCACACATTCTCAATCGGACATATTCCTGCAAAACGGTCCACCGTCAACTGGAGCAACGACTTGCCGCAACCAAGCACATCAACGAACTGCTTGGGAACATCCCCTGTACTCATAGGCCAAAGACGACTCCCTACTCCGCCGGCCATTATGACTATGTGATTAGAACCTGCCATAATTATTTAAGTGTTAGATTTATAACAAAACTGTTACCGTTTTGTTATTTACATAGTTATTGCGAAGATAATCAAAAAACATAAATCCAACAAACCGATGCGATTATTTATAAAATTATTATCCGAAGAATCTTATGGTTTTTATATAATAGAGAAAAAGCCGCAAAGCCACAGAAGCACTCCTGAACCATTACTACAGCATTCCAGACTATCAACAAGCTATCAACAAGCAACGATTAACAAAATATTTACACCAATAATTGCTTTATTTCAAAAGATTTAAATTAATTTTGCACAGAATATGGTAAATGGGCTACGTCGGCCGAAAGACACACCGGCAGAACAGGCGTACCAATCACTTGCATAATACAGCAAAAGCCAAAGCATGCAATGAGCCTTATCGGATTTGATAATAGACAGAGAGATAAACAAAAATATCAACCACTTAAAATTTTTGTCAATGTCACATATTTACCACATCATAATACCTGCATTATTGGCGTTTATCGGGACACTCTGGGTACATCCTAAAGTTCTCAAGATTGCCATAATGAAGAACCTTGTCGACAATCCCGACGCCCGCAAGCTTCAGCGTAACCCGGTGCCGGTAATGGGAGGAATAGCCGTATTTTTTGGAATAATTATAGGTCTATGCTGTTCACAGACAATATTTGTCCGTTCCGACGTATTCCTGCTTATATCGGCAATGCTCATCATGCTGTATGTGGGCACCATTGATGACATTCTTAACCTTAGCCCATACACACGCTTTTTTATAGAAATATTGATTGTGCTGTGGCTCATGTATGTCAACGAAGCCTCTATCAATTCACTTTGGGGACTTTGGGGCATTGACGCGTTGCTTCCCTCATGGCTGGCATGGCCACTGACCGTCTTTGCAGCAGTAGGTATAATAAACGCCATAAACCTGATTGACGGAGTAAACGGACTATCATCGGGATTCTGTTTCATGGCTTCGGTTCTGTTCGCAATAATATTCTACAAGACCGGCAACGTCACCATGACAATCCTTGCTGTCTCAGCAGCCGGGGCTATTGTGCCGTTCTTCCTTCATAACGTGTTTGGAAATTCTACTAGGATGTTCATCGGCGACGGCGGCACATTGGTAATAGGAACCATGATGTCAATATTTGTCATCAACATCCTGCACTCCGGCTCTTCATGCGCACCTATAGTTTCAAAAGGTCTGGGCCTTGTACCAATGACACTCTCAATTCTGGCAATACCGGTCTTTGACACACTACGTGTGATGTCAATGAGAATACTGAGAGGAGCGTCCCCATTCCACCCCGACCGTACACACCTTCACCACATATTTCTGGAACTGGGATTCTCGCACGTAGGCGCAACAGTATCTATTCTCTCGCTCAACACACTTGTCATTGCGTCATGGTATCTCTCATATAAGTTCGGCGCATCGGTCAATGCACAGCTATACATAGTACTTGCACTCAGTATAGCGGTCACATTCGTTTTCTACAAATTCGCGAGTACACAGATAAGGAGAAACGGCAAGGGGCTTAAGATGCTGAAGAGCATAGGCAAGAAGATGAACTTCGAGAAGAAAGGTTTCTGGCTTGTAGTACAAAGCTGGGTCGACAAACTATAATGCTGCCATAGCACATATACGACAAAAGAGAACCGCAGAGGTTCTCTTTTGTCGTATAATAGCATTTCTGCAGAATCAGTTATTCTCAAGTGAATAGCCAACCTCGCACACACCCACAAGCCTGTCGTACCTCTCACCGAATCCCCTATAATACAGGTATATCAGATACTCGTTCTCCGTATCGTACATATCGCCCTCGGCATGATATGTCTCTGCGATGCCGCCACCATCGGGAAGCCATACATACATATAGTTATACAATCCCAACTTGAGCAGCTGTGTCGTATGATAGTATCCCTCCTCAGCGTCATAGTCAAGCCTGCTGACAGGAGAGAGCGCGTTGCCGCACATGTCACCGAGAAGATAGTAACTGCCACCTTCTTTATAAGGCACATCAAGCGCGAAATGCACATAAACGTAATCGGCCTCATTGGCAGAGCCATAGCCCTCGAGTGTATTCACATAGTAGCGTCCATTCTCATCAATATACGATGCGTGTGACACACGACGTTTATCCATATACAGCAATGCATGATACTCATCGCCATACCTCACCACCTCCTCGACATTCATCCCCGGATTATTCGGGTCGGTAAGCTCAAAGCGGCGATACTCGTTACCCGCGTTGAAGATGAGCCTGCTGTTATGGAGATATTCGAGAGTATTTCCTGTCATATATGTAGGCTTTATCCCCCTGACGGCGTTGTCGCCCCTACGGTTCTGATAGACAACAGGCATAATCTCGCTCGAAGGCGAAGCTATATTCCAATTGGCATAATCGACCACAAACGACAGCTGCTGATGCCCTTCGTTCAAGGATATGTCGGTATCTCCGCTGACCGATGCCGATATATGGAGTTTGGGTTCAACGACCGAGAAACAGAACTGCGCGACAGGAAACCCGCTCTCATCCTCATCATCAAAAATCTCAACCCTGTAGTTTCCCGAGAGCAGGAGCGACACATTCTCGTTGGGCAAAGCAAACTGATAATTGGTATACAGTTGTGTCGTATTGACGGAATTCTCCCACTCCTCGACCGGTACATCATTGAACCCCTCGAGATACTCTATCTCATGCAAATCGGATGGGGTCCAATCCTGATTGCAATGGGTAATGCGATATGTAAAGCGATGATAGGCATGCGACATCTCATCGAACGAGAACAGCATGATATCATCACTGCCGAGAGTCATAACAGGCAGAGCGCCCCACTCGCCGTTCAGCTCCATGCGTAACGAACGCACACTGGGAGCATTGGCATGCATGAACTGAGCGCCACTTGCCAAGGGCAGCAGAGAGAGCAGCATTACATATATAATCTTCATCAAAACCCGCTATTTTTAACGCGAAGATAATCATTAATAAATAATATTGCTGTATATTTACATAATTTATGTTTTAAGCAAGATGATGAGGAGCATAACGATAACTCTGCTAACACTGTTTTCTGTATTCGCCGCTGCACAGGAGAGCATATACGAAAAGAGCGACAGCATTGCCATTGAGAGAATTATTAAGAAACACTCGGCAACAGGATACGGCTCCACTGGGGAGCTTGCCCTTGCTGTGGCTCAAGAGTTCATCGGCAAGAAGTATGTTGCCGGCACACTGGAGAACGGCAAAGCAGAGCCGCTTTACGTGAGTTGCGACAAGTTCGACTGCACGACATTCGTGGAACTTGTCACCGCCATTACAATAAGCATAAGACACAACGATAAGAGATTCGGCGATGTATGCATGAACCTTGAAAGGGTGCGTTACCGCGGTGGCGTGCGCGACGGGTACGCAAGCAGACTGCACTATACAAGCTGGTGGATTGAAGACAACACATCCAAAGGCATAATCAGAGAAATCACAGAAGAGTGCAACCACAGATCCAGGACTTTGAATCTCTGCTTCATGAGCAAGCACCCCGGGAGTTATCCGCTGCTCAAGGAAGATACTCTGATGCAGAAGAGTATAGAAGAACTTGAGAAACCGTTCAGAGACACAAAAAGCAGTTATATCCCTAAAGAGTATCTGAACGACAAGGGCAAAATCAAGCATATCAGGAATGGTGATATCATTGCGTTGGTCACCACTATTGACGGCCTTGACATATCACATGTTGGATTCGCCTTTTGGGAAGACGGCAGGCTCCACCTGCTGCATGCGTCAAGCGGAAAAGGGGAAGTAATCATGGATTCTACGCCATTGTACGAATACCAGAGAAACAAGAGTAAACAGATTGGAATAAAGGTTATGAGAATAACCTCAGATACATATAATCAAAAAAAATGACATATTATGAGAATATTGCTGTTCTGTGAAAACAAGTATGCCTTTGACATTCTCATGCCCATCCAGGAAGAGGCCGAGAGAGAAGGCGGCAACGAAGTCATGTGGTATGTACATCCAAAAAAGATAAAGGAGTTCCCTTACAGCAAATGGGCAAAATGGAGCAACGACATTCAAGATGCCTATGATTTCGCGCCCGAGGCCATATTCTGTCCTGGGAACATAGTGCCATATTACCTCCCTGGAGTCAAGATACAGGTCTTTCATGGCTATGCAGGAGAGAAGAAGGGACACTGGATTATAAGGCATTACTTTGACACATACTTTACCCAAGGCCCGCATTTCACAAAGGGTTTCAAGAGGCTTGCCGAAAAATACGGCGATTTCGAGGTGCTGGAGACGGGATGGTCAAGACAGGATTGGGTATACAGGCACCGGAACGATTTTGCCGATGAGAAAGCCGATATACTGAAGAAACATGGAAGGGAGAAGATTGTGCTCTATGCCCCGACATTCTCGCCATCGCTGACATCGTTGCCAATAATGAAGGAGGCGCTTGTAGAGCTTGTAGAAAAGAAGGATTGTGTTGTAATCATCAAGTTACATCCGCTGACCAAGGAAGAGTGGATTGCGGAATACAAGGAACTTGCCGGAAAGCACGAACATATAATATGGACCGACGATTTCTCGGTTGCCAAGTACCAGCTCATGGCCGACATCATGATAAGCGACACATCATCGACCATATACGAGTTCCTGCTCAAGGACAAGCCCGTAATCACATACAATGCATCTGCAAAGAGCATCTACTGGAAAGACATCAACGATGTCGCCGAATTGTGCGACGCATACGAAGAGGTACAAGGAGAGAAATACACCGTGCTGCGCAAATGGATTATAGAGAACTACGACCCATACAATGACGGCAAGGTTGCCCACCGCATGCTCGAAGGTGCACGCGATTACATACGCAGGCATGGTGTTCCCGAAAAGAGGAAACTCAATCTGTGGCGCAAGTACACCAGTATAAAGACATTCGGACGCATCAGAAAGAGATAATACAAGTGGGTGACCCAAAAGTAAAATGGGTCACCCACTTTGTAGGGAGGTTGGATAAAAAGAGCTATTTTTAGGCTTGCGAAGCCCGAAAAAACGCAACCGACGCTGTAATGCGAGAGCAGAGAGTGCTCGCATTCTATGCCGAGCTACGAGGAGGAAAAGCCACTTAGTGGGTTAATTTACTAAGCGTAAATGAGTATTTTTCGGGCAAGCGTAACAACAAAAGAGCCTTTTTAGTCAGCCTCCTGTAATCATTCTTATGCAGTCGATTATTCCAACGCGCCGTTGCTTGCAGCGTTAATCATCGCCTCGCTTGCATAGAGGTAAATCTCGACGCGACGGTTCTCGGCACGGCCGACAGCAGTTCTATTATCGGCAACCGGTTCCTTTGAACCCTTACCGATGACACTCTTTATCTGTGTTGGAGCTACACCCTGAGAAAGGAGGTAGTCAGCAACTGCATTTGCACGGTTCACAGAAAGCGGGTCATTGATTGCATCTGTACCTGTTGAATCGGTGTGGCCGAAGATTGCGACGTCAGCATCATTGAACTCGATGAGAACCTTTGAGAAATCGCGGAGGTCAGACATCGCATTTCTCTTAAGGTTATACTTGTTTGTATCGAACATAAGACCAGAGTTGAATGTAACCTTGACAGCTGTAAGGTCATTTGCATCCTTCACAGTCTCTACCTTCGCATTCTCAATCTCTGCGGCCGCTGCTGCAGCCTTGTCCATTCTCTTGCCGATGATTACGCCGGCACCTGTACCAACAGCAGTACCAACAGCAGCACCTACAGCTGTATTACCGGCCAACTTGCCGATGAGAGCACCGAGAGCAGCACCACCTGCAGCACCTATAACACCACCCTTGGCAGTGTTGTTCCAAGTTGCACAACCGGTCATAAGCATTGTTGCACTGAGCAATACACAAATTGATTTTACTAAATTTCTTTTCATAACTATAAATATTTTAAGTAATACTTCAAGCAATCATAGGAACAAAAGCGGAGCCGATAAAGATTCGCAGAATACTCATTCTCAAATCCAGCCCTTGTAGATACACAACAAAAATAACATTTTACCGCCCCCCTTTCTATGCAAAGTTAATCAATAATAAGCGAATTTGAGCAAAACTTGTCAAAATTTATGTAAGTGTAAAGAAAAAAGCACAAAGGAGCATCCCATATTCGGCGTTTACAATAAATTTTTGTACTTTTGCACTAAACTGCAAAAGCAGCACATTCCGAGGATTTCGGGAACTTTTTTTGGAAATTATAAAATCTAAGATATGGCAGAGTTAAAAGAACTTACAAAACGCAGCGAGAGCTACTCGCAGTGGTATAACGACCTCGTGCTCAAGGCAGACCTCGCCGAGCAGTCACCCGTTAGAGGATGTATGGTAATCAAGCCTTACGGCTATGCAATCTGGGAGAAGATGCAGAGAGTACTTGATGACATGTTCAAGGAGACAGGACACCAGAACGCATATTTCCCATTGCTCATCCCGAAGTCATTCCTCAGCCGCGAGGCGGAACACGTGGAAGGTTTCGCAAAGGAGTGCGCCGTAGTGACACACTACCGTCTGAAGAACGCCGAGGACGGCAGCGGTGTTGTGGTTGACCCTGCAGCAAAGCTCGAGGAGGAGATGATTATACGCCCAACGTCTGAGACCATCATATGGAGTTCATACAAGAACTGGATACAGTCGTACCGCGACCTTCCTATCAAGATTAACCAGTGGGCGAATGTAATGCGCTGGGAGATGCGCACACGTCTGTTCCTGCGTACAGCCGAGTTCTTGTGGCAGGAGGGACACACTGCACACGCCACAAAGGAGGAGGCCGAGGAGGAAGCACGCACAATGCTCCACGTATACAACGACTTCGCCAACAACTACATGGCGTTGCCCGTAGTTATGGGCGTGAAGAGTGCGAACGAGCGTTTCGCCGGTGCCCTTGACACATACACCATCGAGGGTATGATGCAGGACGGCAAGGCTCTGCAGTGCGGAACATCACACTTCCTTGGACAGAACTTCGCAAAGGCATTCAACGTGCAGTTCGTCGACAAGAGCAATATCCTTGACTATGTATGGGCTACATCGTGGGGTGTTTCTACACGTCTTATGGGTGCGCTCATCATGACCCACTCCGATGACAACGGCCTTGTATTGCCGCCGGCACTTGCGCCTATCCAGGTTGTCATTGTACCAATATACAAGAACGAAGAACAGCTCAACATAATCAAGAGCAAGACCGACCCGATGATTGCAGAGCTGAAGAAGCTCGGCATAACCGTAAAGTTCGACGATGCCGACAACAAGCGCCCGGGCTTCAAGTTCGCCGAGTACGAGCTCAAGGGTGTACCAGTACGTCTTGTGCTCGGTGCACGAGACATTGAGAACGGCACAATCGAGGTCATGCGCCGCGACACATTGACAAAGGAGACACGCGAGATTGAGGGTATCGTAGAGCACGTTAAGCAGCTGCTCGATGACATACAGAAGAACCTTCATGCAAAGGCACTTGCCATGCGAGAGGCATGCACACGCAGCGTCGACACATACGAGGAGTTCAAAACCGAGATTGAGAAGGGTGGATTTATCCTCGCACACTGGGACGGCACACCCGAGACAGAGGAGCAGATAAAGAACGAAACAAAGGCAACAATCCGTTGTATACCGTTGGGCTGGGATGAGACCCCGGGCACATGTATGGTAACAGGCAAGCCTTCAGCACGCAGAGTACTCTTTGCAAGAGCATATTGATAACATTGGAACAGTGGTGACCGCAAGAGGAGCATTGCAGCCCCTCACGGTCACCTTTTCTTTTTCAAACAATAATCATCATGTCAAACATACTCATTGCCCTGGCATTGTGGGGCATCGCCTTCGCAGTGTACACATGCTGCAACAAAGGCCTACCGCGCAACTGCGTAAGACAGCAGTTCCGCAGATACCTGATTGCAACCATTATCGCATCGGTTCCTGTAGCCATAACCGGTACAGACGTGTGTCAACCGGCCATAATGGCGGCAGGTATCACATCCTTGGCATGGATTGTCACCTATCCGTTGCTCTATCATCTGTCGAACAGACGCACGTCGACCGAATACGACAACCAGATTGACCCGGCCTTCGGGATATACCTCTACGGTCTGCTGACTGGTGCGCTTGTCACAATACCTTATTCGGTATACCTGGTAGCCCTGTTAGAGACAGCTCTCTTTGCCATACCGGTAACAATGTGGGGATACTATTTCCTATCGGGAGAGTGTGTCGACATCAATGACATGAAGACACTGCAACAAACAGACAAGCATGAGGTTGCGGAGTTCTTCGTATCGTGGAAGGCACGCTTTGCCGTGCTTGGCATAGTTTTACTCACAGTACTGTTCATTTCAATGAGCATTGCCACCGAATTTAGTACAGGCATACAGGAGTGGTGGCAGACCGCCATTGCTGCAGCTGCGGCTCTCTTCATCGCCGTGTATCTGTGGAAGCCACAGAGAGGCCTTTTCTCAAGGACCGGCATCGCGGTACTTTACCGTTCGGTAAAAGAGTATGTAGCACAGAACAAGAGATACAAGAGCGAGGCAGAGGAGCGCATAAAGAACCTGAACGTTACGCCCACAGCCAAGCCTTTCAAGAAGCCATCGACAATAATGTTTATCCTGGGAGAATCGGCCACACGTGACTATATGAGTGCATTCAGCGACACAAAGGTAGACACCACCCCTTGGATGCGCACCATGCTTGAGGATGAGCGGCACTGCACCGCCTTTCCCAATGCATACAGCTGCCATGTGCGCACGGTACAGGTGCTCGAGAAGTCACTGACCGAGTTTAACCAGTATGACGGCGGCGAGTTCTTCAGTTCATGCTCAATTGTCGACATCGCCCACAAGCTCGGCATGAAGGTACACTGGTACAGCAACCAGGGTTACGTAGGCGATGTAGACACCCCTGTAACGCTTGTAGCCAACACATCGGACGTTGCAAAATGGACAATGCAGGAGAAAGCGAACCAGAAACCCCCATACGACGAAGTTCTGCTTGACTACCTCGATGAACTCGACCCAACGAAGGACAATTTCCTTGTACTGCACCTCAAAGGCAACCACTTCAACTTCATCAACCGCTACCCCGAAGATTGCCGCATGTGGGGAAAGGCCGAGGAATATGACAATGTAACCGAGTTCAACAACTCGTTGCACTACACCGATGCCACAATCAAGCGTTTCTTCGAGTATTCAAAAGAACATCTGAACCTTCAGGCGATGGTATACATGTCCGACCACGGATGTACACCGACCAACTCACGCCGACGTGTACCCAGCGACTTTGTCAACTCGCGCATCCCGCTCATGACGTGGCTGAGCGATGAGTACATCGACATACATCCCGAAAGGGTTGCCGCGCTAAAGAGCAACAGCAACAAGTATTGGACAAACGATCTTTTCTATGAACTGATGTGCGGAATATTCGACATCGAAAGCGACCACTTCAACAAGAAGAACTCCCTTGCGCACGCAGACTACTGCCACACAAGAGAGAGCCTTACAATAATGGAGGGAGAAATCAAACTTACCGAAGACAACGGATAAGTGAAGATTAAGGAAAACAAGACAAAAAAATAACGAAGCTGTGATGCCTCGTTATTTTTTTGTCAATAGAGTGAATTCTTGTTGAACAGCCTGCTAAAGAAACGGCGCACCTTGAATATGTTGCGCTTGATCATATAATTATACACATTATGCAGGCTATGCATCGAGTTGCATGGTTTTATAGTAACCCTGCGACGCGGAAGAGATGGATCCATGTCATCCATTATGCGCGCAAGATAATTGAAAAGGTTATACTCATCAAGGACTTTGTCCTTACACTCCTTGAGCAACGGCTTGGCCTTTTCATACGCATCCTCTGCCAAGAGCCTGTCGATAACCTTGACAGCGCCATCGAAATCATTGATATCTATCGTGCTGTATGACCCTTCGGGGAAATAGTCACCAATATTGGTACATCCATAGTAAATAGGATAGGACTCGCATATAAAACTGTCGGCAAGTTTTTCGGTCCAATAATACTTTGCCCTGGTATTCTCTATTACAATATGATATTTGTAAGGGGCAACGACATCGCATTTGTCCTCAAAGCCATTATAGCCACGTCCGAAGACATCTATCTTGTCGCCATAATATTCCTTAAGGCGTTCCACGAAGCGTATTCTGTCAACATGCCCTTTTGTAAAGGCCTTTACAGAACTCACTACCGAGATGAGTTTTTTCTTCTCGGGGGTCGGCGCTGCCTTCAGATAATCATAGTCCTTAATAGGAGATGGACACCCTTTACTGTCAAAGCGTACACCGGCAAACCAGAAGATGATGGCTTGGGTGAACTTCACATTCTTGTGTTTGAGGTTCTCCTGACATGAGCACACCAACCCGAACTGCCTGCAATAGTCGCGCGGGTAAGCCAACACTGAGTACGGCTCACTTGTGGTAAGTATGAGATTCTCGGGGGCAACGTTGAAAGTAAGAGGTTTCTTGAATGACTTTCCCCTGACAATAACAAAGTCGGGGTCATCTATCTTCTCGTTGACATAGAACTGATACTTTCCGCAATCAGAGACTCCTTTTCCGCCTTTTGTCTGCGACAGAATCCAGCGGCCGCTATCCTTAGCGCCGCTTATGAGTAATACCTTATACATTTTTCTTACTGTTTTCCACCAATTTCTTACGGTCCTCGACACGCTTTGCCTCACGCCTTGCATAACCCTCACGCGTACGTTTCCAGCGATTATGCGTCCACAGCCACAGCTCCGGCACTTCACGGATATTCTCGGACAGGAGTCTGTAGTACATATTCGTAGCCTCAAACTCAGGCAACAATGCAGCATCATCGGCCATTTTATCTATCCTCAACACATAATGTCCTCTCTTCTCACGGTGCACGTGAGCATAGAAGAGAGCGGCATGCGTGCGCTGGGCAATCTTCTCGGTACCGGTAAATACCGGAGTATCTCGATGGAAGAAATCCAGCCAATGGTTTATTGATTCCCATGTAGGAACCTGGTCTGCGATAAAGCCTATCACATACTTCTTGCCCTCCTTGCTTATCTGCATGATGCGCCTTAGGGTATTCGCCATTGTTATGGCCTCGGTTCCGAACTGCGCACGCATATTCTTTACAAGCGCATCGAAACGTCTGTTCTCAAGAGGATGATATATGGCACCCACAGCCGTATCCTCCCTGTTGAAGTGGAGTGTTATTGAGGTCACATACTCCCAATTGAATATATGTCCCATATAAAGCACACAGGAGTGCCCGGCATCCACCGCCTCATGGAATTTCTCAAGTCCCTCGAATCTCATGTAGCGCTTTACCTTCTCCTCGCTCATACCGTAGTACTTTATCATCTCCATGAAATAATCGCACAGGTTACGGTAGAATTTCTTTTCAATGGCAATTATCTCCTTCAAATCCTTCTCGGGAAAAGATTTCACAAGATTATCGCGCACCACCTTTCTGCGGTAGCGTACAATGTAGTACATAGGATAATAGAGGAGAGTCGAAAAGAAGTGCAGCACACACAACGGCAGTTTGTTTAGGACAAACAGGAGTGCAACAGCAATATGATACAGGACTGTTTTCATAGGAAAGAATCTCTGTGCCCAAAGGCAGTATGTGATCCCGGTGGGATTCAAACCCACGACCTTCAGAACCGGAATCTGACGCTCTATTCAGCTAAGCTACGGGACCATATTTACTATAACCGACGCGAAGATACTAAAAAATGCCGATATACGACTATCTGTAATGCCAAAATGTTCACATACACGAGAGATGCCGCTAAAATGGAACAGAAATCATGAATATAAAGATATTTTTGCCAAAAGCGCCTCAAAGAAGGCTTCTTTCATTTGCATATTGTATTTTATTATCCTACATTTGCATGAATTATGCAAATATTCATTGAAAAATAAAAAACTTTTTGCAATTTCAAAAGAAACAATAACGACAAATTGTCAACAGAACAACAGATATGAAACTTTTCGAGCTTACATCAGAGTACACTCCACTGCTTGACCTCAAGCAGACCGAGCTTGCAATCAAGCAGATAAAAGAGGTCTTTCAGCTGAATCTCTCATCATCATTGCGTCTTAGGCGTGTTACAGCGCCATTGTTCGTGCTTCAGGGCACAGGACTCAACGATGACCTCAACGGATATGAGAATGCCGTAAGTTTCCCCATCCAGGACATGAACGGTGCTGTAGCCGAGGTTGTCCACTCGTTGGCAAAATGGAAGCGCGTGACACTTGCCGAGTACGACATTGCACACGGCTATGGAATATACACCGACATGAACGCCATACGCGCCCATGAGGAGCTTGACAACCTGCACTCGCTGTATGTCGACCAGTGGGACTGGGAGCGGGTCATTTCGCCACAGGAACGCACCATTGAATTCCTGAAGATAATAGTAAACGAGATATATTCCGCCATTCTGCACACCGAGTTCACGCTCAGCGAGAACTACCCGCAACTGAAGCCCTCTCTCCCGGCCAAGGTAACATTCATCCACAGCGAGGAACTGCGCCTCAAATACCCCGAACTTACAGCCAAGGAACGCGAGGAGAGGTTTACCAAGGAGCATGGCGCAGTGTTCATCATCGGCATTGGCGAAAAACTCGGCGACGGCATTCCGCACGACAACCGTGCGCCCGACTACGATGACTACAGCACACCCAACGAGGACGGGTTCAAAGGCCTGAACGGCGACCTGCTCATCTGGTGCGACCTGCTCGGCAAGGCCATAGAGCTCTCATCCATGGGCATTCGCGTAGACAGGGAGGCGCTTATACGCCAACTTCAGGAGTCAGGAAAAGAGGAGCGCAAGGAACTCTATTTCCACCGCCGATTATTGGCAGGCGAGTTGCCGCTGTGCATTGGAGGCGGTATAGGACAGTCACGTCTCTGTATGCTGCTGCTGAAAAAAGCACACATAGGCGAGATACAGTCGAGTATATGGCCCGTAGAGATGCGCGAACAGTGCAGACAGATGAATATACCTATTATATAACATAACCGCCATGGATGTAAAGATTGATGCAAGTTGGAAAGAGGTACTGCAGCCCGAGTTCGAGAAGGAGTATTTCACACGCCTCACCTCATTTGTCAAAGAGGAGTATACCGGCACAACGCCCATATACCCGCCTGCAAGACTCATATTCAACGCATTCGACCACTGTCCGTTCAACGAAGTGAAAGTAGTAATCCTGGGGCAGGACCCCTACCATGGTGCCGGTCAAGCCAACGGACTATGCTTCTCGGTAAACAAAGGAGTGCCGTTCCCGCCCTCACTGCTCAACATCTTCAAGGAGATTGAGAGCGATACCGGAACACCGATACCACAGGACGGCGACCTGACACGTTGGAGCGACCAGGGTGTGCTGCTGCTGAATGCCACACTGACCGTACGTGCATCACAGGCGGGCTCGCACCAGAAACGCGGCTGGGAAGAGTTTACCGATGCCGCAATACGAGAGCTTGCCAACCGCAGAGAAAACATCGTGTTCATCCTATGGGGCAGCTACGCACAGAAGAAAGGCGCCTTCATCGACCGGAACAGACATCTTGTATTGACATCACCCCACCCTTCACCCCTATCGGCCTATCAGGGGTTCTTCGGTAACCACCACTTCAGCAAGGCAAACAGCTACCTTGTCGAGCATGGCAAGAGCGCTATAATATGGTAAAACAAAAACAACAGCATGAGCTGTTGTTTTTGTTTTACCATTATCATAATACTTCATCAATACCACTCCACATTGCTTGAGACACCGCTACGCTTGTCCCACTTGAGGGCATCGGCAAGCATCTGCGACGTCGCACGGAAACTGAAGTTGAATGATGTGTAAGGACTGAGTACAATGCCGCACGACATCTCAAAGCAATGAAGGTCACGCGAGATATGCACCGTAGTAGTTGTCAGTTTCTTGTATTCAAAGTTATATCCCGATGTGAAGTTTATGCGCCAGTTGTCCGATATACCGATATTTCCCGAAAAATTCATGTTCTGTGTAAACTTGTACGGGTAACGCATGGTCTTGACATTAATCTTGCCAGCAGTATTCTCGGACATCGTAATACCATATGAAACTGTAAAGTTCCATGGAAACTTGAAAGGCATATATCCATCCTCATCAACATCGGCATTCTTGGCCTTATCGGCATTTGCAGACCTGAGCGATGAAGACTTTTTCTTGCCGTCCAGTTTCTCCTCCTCCGGAATATCCTCCACTACATTCCCCTCTTCTTCATCATCGCCACCCTTAAACCAGTTCTTTATCTTGGTCAAGGTTTTGTTATTGAATGTATATGATAGGTTCTGGCTCATTCCCTGGAATCGTCCGAAACGGCCATATGACCACTCGGTCCTGTCACCCACGACCACCTGTCCCCTGTCATTGAAAGTATAGGCATAGGTTGCCCATGTAGCATTGAAACTGAAAGTATAGTTCTTCGTGAGCTTGAGGCGCAGTCGCGTTGATAGGTTACTCCAAGGTCTGCTCTTTGCAGCCAGATTATATGAGATTGAAGCACCGAGTTCATCAATGATGCTTATCTTCCTGATTGAGTCGCTTTTGGTACGCCATTTCATCTCGACATTGTTGCTCACACTGAAAGATACACTTCCGGTCTTACCTCTCGAAGGTATACCATAGAGCGAACCCTGATAAGGAGAATACTCCACCGTACGTGCCTCGCCTTTCTCATCGGTATACACATATGTCTCATAGTAGCCGTAACGCTCGGCACCGAAGTCCGGGGCATAAGAGAACGACACAGAAGGTTTGAACACGTGACGGACAGCCTGCACCCTGCTGTTCTTCATGAAACCCGCAGGCTGATAGAAACCATAGAGCGTGGTGTTCGCCGAGAGCGACAGATTATAGTTGTACACACGGTTGAAACCATACACGGTATCCCTCGCCACCTTGTTGGCCGCATAGTCCCACTCCTGATTAACCCTCTGGAAGTACCAGCGCTCGGTATAATTGAAACTTGGTGTTATGTTTATGAAATCGAACAGCTGGAATGTCGCACTGACAGGTATATTGTGCTTCACACCATTACGCCAGTCCTTGATGATATTGGATTTGAGCACCTTATCTTCTTTTGTCCTTATGCTGTTGCTCAACTGACCGCTGTATGAGAGCGAGATTTTTTCGTACCAACGCTCCTCGCCCATACGTTTCTTACGTTTGAACGGATACTTCTTCGACAGCGACACATTCAGGTTGGGCAGCGTCAATGAGAGTGTGGAATCCTGCATGTTCTGCGCAACGTTCATTGTCGCTGACACAGTAAGGCCAATCCCGGGGAAGCTATGCGAATAGCTGACACTCGACGTTCTCATACTCTGCGAGTTGAGGACGGGATTATAGAGGCTGTTCAAGTTTGAGCGTTCATAGCTTGACGTAGCGAAGTTCACACTTGCCGAGAAGTTGCTGTTCGGACGGAACTTCGGGTCCTGACGATGACTCCACTGCAGACGGAAGTTCTTTCCTACGGCATAATCGGGCAATCCTTTCTCGCCGTTCTTCGTTACCAGATAGCTGAAGTCGAAACTGCCTGAGAACCTGTAGCGCAAGGCATAGGTGGATGATGCACCCAAGCCCCATGAGCCTTTAGTGAATATCTCACCTGTGAGGCGAAGGTCTATCTTGTCACTGATGGCAAAATAGTATCCTCCGTCGCGCAGATAGAATCCGCGCTCAGTCTCATCGCCGAATGTAGGCATGATGATACCCGAAGAGTAGCTGCTTGTGAAAGGGAAATAGCCGAAAGGCAATGCCAATGGCAATGGCACGTCCTCTACTACAAGATACAACGGACCCGAAACAACATCTTTTTTCGGACGCACCTTCGCACGCGTCAGTTTCACGTAGAAGTGCGGATGCTCGGCATCGCATGTCGTGTACATGCCATCCTGGGAATAGAATATACCCGCAGAATCCTTCTTTGCCTTACCGCCCATTATAAAACCGTCGCCCTGCTGGGTGTAGACATTGTTAATATACCCCTTCTTGCTTTTGAAGTTATACCGAATCTGGTCCGACTCATAGGGGGTTCCACTGTCAGTGAACACCGGCAGACCCACGGACATGCCGGCAGTATCGATGCTGCCCGTCGCATGCACCACACTGCTGTCCATGTTCATTTTGATAACATTTGCAGTAAGTTCAATTTTGTCATAACGGACCTTGCCCGCACCATAGAGATAGGCATTTCCGTTGCGTGACCACACCATAGAATCGGTACATTCGTAGAAAACCGGAGCATCGATGGCATCCTTCTGTTCCTTCTTGCCCTTGAGAGAATCGGCTTGCAGGGCTGTGCTGTCGGCCGAGATAATGAGTCGCGGCATGCGACGCCCCGTCAATGGCCCGGCATGCGCATTTGAAGCCGACGGCAACGCCAAAGCAACGACCGCCAACAGCAATGTTACGAAATATATCTTGTAAAAATCAAGTCTCATCAGCAAATGCTTTCAAAAGCAAATGGCAAAATATATACAACAAGCGAAGTACACATTGCCTATCCCTGCACGTTCTACAGCGAGTGCAGTATATCTTCGCAGTTTAGTGCAATGATATCGACAAACGAGCGAGAAACATGAAGTTTACTTCAATGTTTTTCACAGCGAGTGCAGTATATCTTCGCAGTTTACTGCAATGATATCGACAAACGAGCGAGAAACACGAAGTTTACTTCAATGTTTTTCACAGCGAGTGCAGTATATCTTCGCAGTTTACTGCAAAGATACTAAATTTAAAGTACTATTCTTTAATTTACAGGCAAAATTGCATGCTCAACAGCCACATTTATGCAAAAAAGGAAAATCAAAGGAACATTTCAGCCCATTTTTCAACCTTTTTCACAGAATCTTCCGATATCTTCCGCATGCTATCCACTACCTGTTCGAATGTCCTGGGCTCGTGCAGAAACTTTGTCTTCGAAAAGAACTTGTCAGCAAAACATATCAGTTGCTCCTCAAGCGTCTCGGGGACAAAATCCTTTACCGGGAGATTCCACCCGTTCCGCTCGATAACCTCCTTGGTAAGTCCGGTTCCCGTATGCCTCTCACACACCCTCGCATGGCGCTCAAGGCCAATTGAGCGCAACAGTTCGGCACCCAGATAGCCATGACAAAGATACTCCTCTGACCCATAGCAATGTATACGCGGCGCATCGGTAAGAAAGATACCGATGTCATGCAGCATCGCAGCCTCATAAATGAAAGCCTCATCAAGTTCAAGTTCGGGATGTTTCCTTGCCAAACCAAGAGCGAAATCCGCAACTGCCCTGGCATGAACCATGTAAATATTTTTCAATTCATTTTCACAAGGGTAGTACCTGTCAATTATCTCCTTTACATTCATCGCGGAAATATTTGTTCATGTTATTTGTAGCGAAGATACTATTTTTAAGGTTCTGCGCAAAAGCCCACACCGAAGAAAAACCGCCTTTTGCCTACAAAAAGGACATTTTAACTATAATAAACATAAACAAATAGTCATTTATAAAACTTTTGTATATTTTTGCAAATAGATATATTTTTAAAATAGATATATTTTTAAAAATGACAGAAAGAATTGCCGACAAAGCCCTACAGCTTCCCCCGATAACACTCGAAGAGATGTCGGGAATCAAGCTCATGAACAGGACCGACACAAAGTTTGTGGCCACCCTTGACCAGCTTGTCGCGTTCCTCACAGCCGTCAAAGGAAAGTATTTCATTCAGCAGATTGGCGACAAACGCATCGCCGAGTATCACACCACCTATTTCGACACAGATGACTACGAGATGTACCGCATGCATCACGCAGGCCGTTGTGTCAGGGAAAAGATAAGGGTGCGCACATATCTTGACAACTATGACACTTTCCTCGAAGTAAAGAACAAGAACAACCACGGGCGCACAAAGAAAAAACGCATTATCGTGGGTGGAGTACACACATTGCATTCCGAAAAGGAGAATGTAGTTCCTTTTCTGAGCAAGGTTGCATGGTACAGGCTCGAAGAGGTCTCGCCGGTCATCGAGAACTGGTTCAACCGCATAACGCTGGTCAACTACGGCAAGACAGAACGTCTTACCATTGACTTTAACCTCAGATTCCACCACCTGAAGAGCGATGGGCGACACGAACTGAGGAGAGTGGCTATCATCGAGCTCAAACGTGACGGAAACGTCCCCTCCCCTGCGCTTGACCTGCTGCGCGAGACACGTATCAAGCGCTCAGGTTTCAGCAAGTACTGCATCGGCAGCGCTCTCACTCACAGTGGGCTGAAGCGCAACAACTTCAAGGAGAGACTGATAATGATAAACAAAATGGAAAACAAACGATAAAAAAACAATAATGATGAGACTTCTAACTACCCTATTGCTATTCTGCATGTCATTCTCACTGCATGCACAGGATGTAACCACCGCAAACGAGCAGGCACAAGAAGCCGTTGCGATTGCCGGGAAAGTGAACGACAGCGCTTCGGAAACCACGAACATCTACATTGACTATGACGAGGACAACGACTCCGGGTCAAACGAGAAGATGTCGGTTTCCGTAAAGGAGAAACGCCAGAGCGATGCATTCATCGACTTAGTGCATGTAAAGGAACTGCTGTTGGCATTCCTCATCAACCTTATTGCGATACTCATCATCGTGCGCGGACTCTACTACCCCAAGTGCAAACGTGGCGAGTTCTTTTTTACGTACGTTCTCATTGCCATAAGCACCTTCATGCTCATCTACGTGCTCGGCGACGTCAAGCTCAAGGCAGGAATTGCATTGGGACTCTTTGCAATATTCAGCATCATACGTTACCGCACCGAGCAGGTTGCAATCAGGGAGATGACCTATCTGTTCATCATCATCGCCTTGAGCGCCATCAACGGACTTACCGTGAGCGAGCTCAGCATTGGCGAGGTCATCATCATAAACATCCTTTTCATCGCGTCCATCTGGATTTGCGAGAGCAAGCTGCTCATCAGCCACTATTCATACAAGGTCATCAAGTATGATAACGTGAACCTCATCACTCCCGAGAAGCGCGAGGAGCTGATTGCCGACCTCGAGAAGCGCACCGGTCTCAAGATTGAGAAAGTAGAAGTGGGCAGCATAGACTTCCTAAAGGATGCGGCTATTGTCAAGATGTATTACAAGAGCAAATCAGCGAACAATTCAGTAGATACAACTTTAAAAGCACCAGTAGATGAATACAAACTTAAAGACTAAGAAAAAACTGTTCGGATGCCTGCTTCTGGCAGCATTCATCCTTGCACCGGTTCTCGGTGCTAACGCACAGAACGAAGACGATGAGTTCGGCGTGTGGACCACACTCGAGGCATCGAAAAAAATCAACAAGAAACTGAAGCTCGATTTTGAGGCCGAGTTACGTACCATTGAAGGAGTGGACGACATTGACCGCGTATCGGTAGGCGCCGGAGCAAGCTACAAACTGGCAAAATGGTTGAAAGCAAGCGCCGGATACATATTCATATACAGCCATAGCCTCGACAGCAAGAGCATAAAAGATGTTCTTGATGAGGAGAATGGGTTATGTAACTACAACATAGACCATGCATACTGGACCGAGCGCCACCGTCTTCACGTCTCTTTGACCGGTGAATACAAGATTGGGCGCGTAGAGTTCTCATTACGCGAGCGTCTGCAGTACACCCGCACCAATTCCGCCACTACCGATGAGACAAAGTACCGTTGGGAATACACAGACATTATTGAAGGCATTGGAGAATACACTTCAGTAACAGAGCCCGAACTCAAGGAGGCAAAGGAGAACACAACACTGCGTTCACGTCTCAGTGCAAAATGGGATATACGCAACTGCAAGGTTACCCCATTCGCATCGGTTGAGCTATACACCCGTATCGACGATTGGAAAGGTTGCGACAAGATGCGCTACCGCATAGGAGCAAGCTACAAGATAAACAAGGACAACGAGATTTCGCTATTCTATCTTTATCAGGATGCCAACGATGATGATGAACCAAAAGGACATGCCATAGGCATCGGCTATTCAATTGACCTTTAATTTATATGAAAAAGCTATTTACAATACTTTTTGTTCTTGCCTTTACATTGCCGGCTACAGCCCAGCAGATGATTATCGAGAAGAACGGCAGCAATAACGAGATTGTCAACCTTGAAAACCTCAAGCAGATAACATTCAGCGGCACGATAGTGAATGTTGAGCAGACCAACGGTGCAAAGAGCAGCACATCAATGTCTGCCATCAATGCAATAAGTTTCGGCGACTACACAAGCATCGGACAAGTAAGACCTGCCGACGGCGAACTGGTAGCATACATCTCAAGCGATGAGATTGCCGTAAACTGCGAAGCCGGAAACCTTGTCACTATATATAATATTGTCGGCACACAGGTATTGAGCGTGCGCATCGGCGCCGACTACGGCAGCATAAGCATCGCCAACCTGCCCAAAGGCATATACATTGTAAAGGCCGGCAACAGAACCGCAAAAATTGTAAGACGATGAGAAAGACATTACTCACAGCATGCCTGCTCATTGCCACATCAATGCAGGCACAGGTGCTGCACGTGAACAACAGCGACGGCACATATCAGGCCATAGACACCAAAAGCTGCGGCGACATCACATTCAATGAGGAGAAGCAGCTCATTAATATCGGCCTTGACAAGGAGAACAGCATTATCAGCCGTTTCTTCACAGGAAAGATAACGAATATAGCTCCGGCATCAAACCAAGGCAATGAGCTTACATACACACTCGCACCATCTGTTACCTTCGATGCAGCAGACAAGGAGAATTTCAACGAAATTACTCAGGCTATCCCCACCGATGAACTTGATGAGGAATACGGCGACTTTATCGAGAACTACAGCACCGGGCGAATGGTCACAATAACCTTCAGCGAGAACGGAGTAAAAGCAAGCGGCCTCACTTCGGGCATTACAGCAACCACTGACGGTGGACACATTGTCATCAATTCCACTATAGGCAAAGTAGGTTACATTGTAAAAGGAACCTGCAGCAACGGCTCGCTGAAGATATACAGCGAAAAGAAGTTCAGGATTGTGCTTAACGGTCTGAACCTCACCAACCCCGGCGGCCCCGCCATTAACATACAGAGCGGAAAGACCGTATACTTCTCCATTGCCGACGGAACCGTTAACACACTGTGCGACGGCGCCACATACGGCGCTCCCGCCTTGGCTGCCGACGGCACAGAGGAAGACCAGAAAGGTACTCTTTTCAGCGAGGGACAGATAATATTTGACGGATACAACAAAGGTACCGGCACACTCAATGTAAAGAGCCTTGGCGGCCATGCAATCTGTAGCGATGACTACATAAGGGTGCGTGGCGGCAACATCAATATCCTTGAGGCTGCCAAAGACGGGTTCCGCACAAAGGACAAGTTCATCATAGGCCGCACCGAGGCATATTCACCCGTAATCACCGTAAATGCAGCAGGCAACGGTATTGATTGCAGCGAAGGTACACTCACCGTTGAGGCCGGCAAACTAAGTATAAATTCTGTGGACGAAGGAATAAAGGTTGAATACGAAGAACTTGTACCCGACCCGGCAGTCATCCCTGACGCAAACATCAATGGCGGTTACATAAACATCGTTACAACCGGCGAGAAGAGTTCAGCCATAAAGACCACCCGCAATTTCACACAGAGAGGCGGAACAATACACGCCGATGTAAAAGGCAACGGTTCCAAAATCATCAACTGCGACGGCGAGGTGCTCATTACAGACGGCAAACTGACAGGCCTTTCAAGCGGCACACTTGCTGCTGACACCACGAGTGCGGGCGGCATCAAGAGCGAGGGCAACTGCACCATCAACGGCGGAAATATAGCCATAGAGTGCAATGGGTCATTCTCAAAGGGCATCAACTGCAACAGCAATGTAATCATCAATGACGGTGATGTGACACTGCTCTCTACGGGCAGAATCGAGAACTATGACAAGCGCGGATATGCCATCACCACTCTCGGGCTGACCATAAACGGAGGCAAGCTTGTGACAAGCTCGTTCGATGAGTGCGTATCTGCGACTGCAGTCGGCATAAACGGCGGCATCTACCATGCCATAACGGAGAGCCGGACAACAGGTCTTGAAGATATAACGACACAGACCGGAGGCTGGCTGCTCTACCGCACAGGCGAGGAGTAAGCCACATAACGGTACACGAGAAGGGCGATGCCAAGCATCGCCCTTCTCGTGTATTCAGCAGGAACATAAACCACTGTCCAAACAGATATACAAGCTGGACTGTTCCTTACCTTCTTCTCTCCTCTTTCTTCTCGTTCATCTCCCTCTCACGTTCACGGCGCAGTTTCTCGCGTTTGCGCAACAGCACCCACAGAAGGGCGAGGACAGCCACCGAGACACCGCCGGTTACCCATTTTTCGGTAACAGACATCTCTGTGTTGCGGGGCATGAGTATTATATACATGACGGCCGTATATACGGCAAAAAGGGCAATGGTCACATTAGGGTTTCTGAAGAATCTCATATTCGGATATTATGAGGCATACGCCTTATTACGGCACGAAGTTACATCAAACTTTTCGCAAAAAGGAATTTATGCAACCTTTTGGCAGCAATTATAGCATATTTTAAGAAATTGCCTTATATTTACAGAAGAATAAATATAATACATAGACATATGGCAAGGTATAAAAGAATTCTTTTGAAGCTCAGCGGCGAGAGCCTCATGGGCGAGCAGGGTTATGGTATTGACGTGAAACGCCTCAATGAGTATGCGGCACAGATTAAGGAGGTTGCAGCAATGGGCGTACAGATAGGTATTGTCATCGGTGGCGGTAACATTTTCCGTGGTCTGACAGGTGCCGGCAAGGGCTTCGACCGCGTTAAGGGCGACCAGATGGGCATGATGGCAACAGTAATCAACAGCCTTGCGCTCAGTTCTGCCCTCGGTGCAGCAGGCGTTCCCAACAAGGTGCTCACAGCAATACGCATGGAGCCTGTGGGCGAGTTCTACACAAAATGGAAGGCCATTGAAGCGATGGAGCAAGGCATGGTAGTTATAATGGCTGCGGGTACAGGAAGCCCCTACTTCACCACCGATACAGGTTCATCACTGCGCGGCATTGAGATTGAGGCCGACGTTATGCTCAAGGGTACACGCGTCGACGGCATATACACTGCTGACCCCGAGAAGGACCCTACAGCCACAAAGTTCCAGGACATTTCATACGATGAGGTAATATCACGCGGACTCAAGGTCATGGATATAACTGCAACAGCAATGTGCAAGCAGAACAACCTCCCTATCTACGTATTCAACATGGATATTGTCGGCAATCTCAAAAAGGTAATGGAAGGCGAGGAGATTGGTACATTCGTACATCCGTAAGAGAGAACTCGCAATAAAGCAACAAGAGCCGAATTGAATTTTCGGCTCTTGTTATTTTATACAATGAACATCATCTGCTCAACCTCCTTGAATGCATAACGCGACAACGTACCGTCGCTGCGGCGGAGCAATAGATGCCCTGTAGGCTCAACGCCCTCGACAACAGCCATGAAAGCGCCATCAGTATCAACATAATTGCGCTGTTCGCCAAAGCCCAGCAACAGTTCGCGATACTCTGCAGAGATTGCTTCTTTGCAGCCCCAACGCATCTCGGAATAATAACGGTTAAAGATGCAAAGCACTTCGCTCAACACATCTTCAACAGGAAAATCCTTTCCCAACAGCATTTTCATTGAAACAGGCACGCGGTCCATTTGCGGAAAATCAGTCTGGTTCACATTGAGCCCGATTCCCACTATCGCTTGCTCCACGAAAGCGCCGGAATAGTCGAGCTCGACAAGAATGCCTGCCAGTTTCCTGTTGCCCACATATATGTCATTAGGCCATTTGAGCCTTGTTTCAATGCCATAACACTTCATTGCAGCATGTAAAGAAACAGCCACTGCCTGCGACAACAGGAACTGGTTAGCGACCTCAAGAGAGTTGCCCGGGCGAACAAGCATGCTGAGCAGAAGATTTTCACCATCCTTTGACGACCACACATTTCCACGTTGCCCACGCCCTGCCGTCTGATGCCGTGCTGTGACAGCAACAATATCCTTGCCATCTACCCACAAGTAGTCAGCCTCATCGCGTAGATAACGGTTGGTAGAATCCACCACATCAAGGCGCTTGATATAAATTGACATATGCTTTCAGTTCTTTACAGTCCATATTTTACACGTATTTTCTTGGGAAGTTTCTTCAAGACCTCCACGTAAGAATGGTCAACAAGAGAATAAAACAACTCATCATCAAGCGCAGCAATGTCCAGTTGGTTCCAGTAGCGTTTGTTCATATGCCATGCGGGCTGAATCTGCGGATATCGGTCACGCAGTTCAATGGCATAATCGGCATCACATTTCACACAGAACCATTTGGTATTCTCAAGGTCGCATATCGCAAATATCTTGTTCTCGACCCTGAAAGCCAGTGTAGTCTCATCGAAAGGAAAATCCTCGGTAGCATTCTCCTTGCTCAGGCAATATATGCGTGCATCTTCAATATTCATTGCAAAAACAATGTTTAGTGTTACCATTGTGGAGCAAAGGCATCCTCAATGTGTTCAATACGGTAAGGTTCGCACTTTCCGATGACTGTTATTATATCGAAGCGGAAACGGCAGTCCAGCTTATACTTGAGTATATATGACTGCGCCGCCGATATGAGCAGCCGTATCTTGTTGTCATCTACGGCATCGGCCGCATTGCCGTACTGCTCGCTCGCACGGCTTTTGACCTCGACAAAGACAAGCACATCACGTTCCTTGGCTATGATGTCAATCTCTTTGTGCCCCGAACGCCAGTTACAGTGCAGCACGGCATACCCCTTGTCGAGCAGATAGCGCGATGCAAGCATCTCGCCCTTGTTCCCTAAAAGATTATGTTGTGCCATACCGGATGCTGATTTATCAAAATATGAGCGAAGATAGTATAAGATGAAAGGAAAAGCAAACGAAAAACTTGCTTTTCCTCGCAATATGCCCTATTTTTGCACCATTGAACCGACATCATACTCCATGAGCGCAAAGAAAGCAAAGGCACCAAAAGCAACTACAGCACGCACACAACCAGTGCGTCATCAACGTGTCGTGTGCCTCGTAAGCGAGGAGGAGATGAGGATTATCGATGAATACCTCAAGAAGTACCGCATTACCAACAAGAGCAACTGGATGCGCGAGACACTTCTTTCGTTTATCTACAAGAACCTCGATGAGGATTATCCAACCCTGTTCGGCGAACATGACATGCGCCGTTGAGTGAAAACATGACCGATACCGATTACATGAAACAGGCGCTCATTGAGGCGCAGAAGGCATATGAACAGGATGAAGTGCCCATAGGGGCTGTCATCGTATGCAAAGGCCGGATTATCGCACGTGCGCATAATCTTACCGAGATGCTCAACGACGTTACCGCACATGCTGAGATGCAGGCAATCACAGCCGCAGCAAACAACATAGGCGGCAAATACCTCAATGACTGCACCCTGTATGTCACGGTAGAGCCGTGCCCCATGTGCGCAGGAGCTATCGGCTGGTCGCAGTTAGGCAAGCTTGTCTATGGTGCCGAGGATGAGAAACGCGGCTACCGCCGCTACGCACCCGACGTACTCCATCCCAAGACCGAGGTTGTGAGCGGTGTCTGTGCCGATGAAGCAACAGCGCTGATGAAAGAGTTCTTCAAGAACAAAAGGTAGAGCCGGAAAAAAGTTTAACGCGGAATGTTTATCGTTTAACGGCCACATTAAACATTAAACATTTAACGTTCCCCGTCCTTTATCTCCTCAAAATCGACATACTCTCCTTCATCCTTTCCAAAGAGAATCTTCTTGTCCTTTGTACCATTATGAGGATTACGGTTATCCCATCCGGGATTCTGTTCCTGACGGCGGTAAGTTTTACCGTCGTTGCCGTCCTCACGCTTCCCTGGTCTGAAGAAAGAGAACAGGTTTCCCAACAGTGACAACACCACTGAGGCAAAGAAGAAGAACAGCAACAGTATAACGAATATAATGAAAATTATAAATGACATTTCTATAGTTTTTAATCATACACAATACAGCATGGGAACAACCCCACGCTGTCTAATGTTCCAAAAGATGTAACGGACACAAACTGTCAGACTGCAGCACCTTTGAGATGAAGCGCCACGGAAAGCACCAGATACCATGCAATGATAGCGACGGGCGCCAGAAAACCAAGCAAGAGCATTGGCAGACAGCAGAGAAGGAAGATATACCTTATCCTGTTGCTCTTCCATGAAAAATTCTTGAATTTGAGAGAGAACATCGGTATCTCACACACAAGGAAATATGAGAACAGCGCTATAAGCATAATCAGCAACAGCCAACCCGCATTGAGGCTATTGAGCCAATCGCCGCCGCCTGCAATCAGTGATGACCAGAACAGCGCATTGGCCGGTGTAGGCAAACCTATGAATGTCGATGTCTGACGTGTATCGATATTGAACTTTGCAAGCCTGCAAGCCGAGAACACAGCTATCAGGAATGCCACATAGGGCAATACACAAAGCACATTGCTCAGATAAAGAGGATAAAGGAGCTTTGTCTGCATGAACGAGAATACGATTGTTGCCGGAGCAAGGCCGAATGTAACATCATCGGCAAGCGAATCCATCTGCACTCCCAATGGGCCTGAAACGCCCAGCAGGCGAGCTACCATTCCATCAAAGAAATCAAACACAGCACCAAGTACAATAAATGCCATTGCAAGATGGAAATCGCCTTTAAAAGCCATCACACATGCGATGCACCCAGAAAAGAGATTGCAGCAGGTTATTGCGTTTGGAATATGTTTCTTCACTGACATGAGTCCTGATTTATTTAAGGTTTGCTATAATAGTCTCATTACCTACAGTCTTCTGGTCAAGAGCGACCTTGATGTCCGCGTCAAGCGGCAGATAAAGGTCCACACGCGAACCGAACTTTATGAAACCGAGATGCTGGTCTATGAAGCACTCCTCGCCGGCAGCAGCATATGTCACAATGCGTCGTGCCATTGCACCTGCTATCTGACGGACAAGAATCTCGCGGCCATCCTCCATCTTGATAACTACAAGAGAACGTTCGTTCTCGGTGCTTGCCTTAGGCAACCAAGCCTTGTGGAACTTACCCTTCTGGTGCTCGGCGCGTGTTATGACGCCGTCAACAGGATACCAGTTCGCATGGACATTAAGGGGACTCATAAAAATTGAGACCTGTATTCTCTCATCCTTGAAGTGGTCGGGTTCAAACACCTTCTCAATCACAACGACCTTGCCGTCAGCAGGTGCCACAACAACATCCTCTACATCGCCGGGGAATATTCTCTTCGGGCTGCGGAAGAAGTTGACTATCAGCAGGAAAATCACAAGGCAAGAGAGTGATATTATAGAATTAAGGAGAAACAGTTGCGGCAAGAAATACCAAAGCGGGGCATTTATCAAGACTGCAATAATCAATGACACGATGATGATAGAAGTACCCTCCCTGTGGATTCTGTAGTCCTTCAATTTTCTGATTCTTTTAAACTTTTTCATAGATATCAATCTATTTCCGTTCCGCTTTTAATACCATTTAACCATTCATCATAGCCAAACAGGAGTTGAGCAAAACCTTATTATTTCACAAAATTAGCAAGAAAATATTAAACGCCAAACAAAAATGGACAAAATGAGCGACCCGCGTCAAAATTATCCCTATTGTTCTGTACCGCTTTAGCAAATGCCATATCACACAAACAACGTCAACCAAAAAACAGTTAATGTTGATAACTTTTTGCGTTTTTTCAAAGGCAAATGGATAAAAGGCATTATCTTTATCAAACAAAAAAACCAAGGCAAGAGAAGCTCACATATATAATATAAAACTGTACTGTATGCAAGATTTTGTACACCTTCATGTCCATTCGCAATATTCAATCCTTGACGGTCAGGCCGCCATTAAGAAACTCGTTGACAAAGCCATTGGCGACGGGATGAAGGGTATTGCCATTACCGACCATGGCAATATGATGGGAATAAAGGAGTTCTACAATTATGTGGGCAAGGTAAACAAAGGCAAGAGCGATGAGGAGAAGTTCAAGCCCATCATCGGTTGCGAGGTGTACATTGCCGAGCGCAGGCTTTTCAACAAGGAGACAAAGGATGACCGAGGCTACCACCTGCTGTTGCTTGCCAAGAACCTGAAGGGCTATCACAACCTCGTAAAGATTGTATCAAAGGCATGGAGCGAGGGTTACTACTACAACCCGCGCACCGACAAGGTGGAACTTGAGAAGTATCACGAGGGCATCATCTGCTGCTCGGCATGTCTTGGAGGCGAAGTACCGCAGCTCATAAAGAACGGCAACCTTGAGAAAGCCGAAGAGGTGGTGAACTGGTACAAATCCATTTTCGGCGACGACTACTACCTTGAACTGCAGTTGCACAAGGCAACCGTAGAGCGCGCCAACCACGAGGTCTATTCATTGCAGGTCGAAGTGAACAGTCATATCATAGAACTGAGCAAGAAGTGTGGCGTCAAGCTCATCTGTTCGAACGACGTTCACTTTGTTGATGAGGAGAATGCCGAGGCACACGACCGTCTCATATGCCTGAGTACGGGAAAAGACCTTGACGACCCCAACCGTATGCTCTACTCCAAGCAGGAGTGGATGAAGACCAAGGCCGAGATGGCCGAGATGTTCGGCGACATTCCCGAGGCGATGGCAAACACAGTGGAGATATGCGACAAAGTCGAGTTCTACTCCATTGACAATGCCCCCATCATGCCAAACTTCGCCATTCCCGAGGAGTTCGGAACCGAGGAAGGTTACCGAGAGAAGTTCACACACGAAGACCTGTTCAATGAGTTTACACGCGATGAAAAAGGCAATGTCGTGCTCTCGCAGGAGGATGCCGAAAAGAAAATAAAAAAACTTGGAGGATATGACAAGCTCTACCGCATAAAGTTAGAGGGCGACTACCTGCGCAAGATTACATACGACGGAGCGAAGAAATGCTACGAAGAGCCCTTCTCGCAAGAGCTGATAGACCGCATAGACTTCGAGCTCCACATCATGAAGACCATGGGTTTCCCCGGTTACTTCCTCATTGTCCAGGACTTCATACGCGCCGCACGCGAGGAGCTTGGAGTATCAGTAGGCCCCGGACGTGGTTCGGCAGCCGGCAGTGTTGTCGCCTATGCTCTCGGAATCACACGCGTAGACCCTATAAAATATGATTTGCTGTTCGAGCGATTCCTGAACCCTGACCGTATCTCGTTGCCCGATATTGACGTCGACTTCGATGATGACGGACGCGGGCGCGTGCTCAATTGGGTAACAGAGAAGTACGGACAGGAGAAGGTGGCTCACATCATCACATACGGCACCATGGCCACCAAGCTTGCCATAAAGGACGTCGCACGCGTGCAGAAGCTGCCGCTCGACATATCGAACAGGCTATGCAAGGCCATCCCCGACCGTCTGCCCGATGGCCTGAAGATGAACCTTCCGAATGCCATTCAGGCTGTACCCGAGCTGCGCGAGGCCGAGGCATCGCCCGACCCCATCCTGCGCGACACAATAAAATATGCGAAGATGCTCGAGGGCAACGTGCGCAACACCGGCGTGCATGCCTGCGGAACAATCATCTGCCGCGATGACATCACTGACCACGTACCCATCAGCATAGCCGAGGACAAGGAGACCGGCGAGAAGATGCTTGTAACGCAGTACGAAGGAAGCGTCATCGAGGAGACTGGTCTCATCAAGATGGACTTCCTGGGACTGAAGACACTCTCGGTCATCAAAGAGGCATTGGAAAACATTCGACAGAGCCTAAAGATTGACGTCGACATTGACAGCATCCCCATCGATGATCCCAAGACATACGAACTCTACTGCAACGGAAACACTATCGGAACATTCCAGTTCGAGTCACCCGGCATGCAGAAGTATCTGCGCGAACTGAAACCGAGCACATTCGAGGACCTCATCGCTATGAACGCCCTCTACCGCCCGGGACCAATGGACTACATACCCGACTTCATCGAGCGCAAGCACAATCCGTCCCTTGTCCAGTACGATATCCCTTGCATGGAGAAATATCTTAAGGACACCTACGGTATCACAGTATACCAGGAGCAGGTGATGCTTCTGTCGCGCTTGCTCGCCGATTTCACACGAGGCGAGAGCGACACCCTGCGTAAGGCAATGGGTAAGAAGCTCAAGGACAAGCTGGATGAGCTGAAGCCGAAGTTCATCAACGGCGGAAAGAAGAACGGACATGAAGAGAAGGTGCTTGAAAAAATATGGGCCGACTGGGAGAAGTTCGCATCATACGCCTTCAACAAGTCACACGCCACATGCTATTCATGGGTAGCATACCAGACAGCATACCTCAAGGCCAACTATCCGCCACAGTATATGGCAGGTGCCATGAGCCGCAACCTTGACAAGATAACCGAAATCACCAAGCTCATGCAGGAGTGCAAGAGCATGGGTATCAACGTACTTGGTCCCGATGTGAACGAGTCGCGCCGCAAGTTCAGCGTCAACAAGAACGGAGACGTGCGTTTCGGTCTGTGCGCCGTTAAGGGCGTGGGCGAGAACGCCGTCCAGTGCATCATCGACGAGAGAGAGAAGAACGGTCCTTTCACAAGCATATTCGACTTTGTGGAGCGTGTGAATCTTACGGCATGCAACCGCAAGAACCTCGAGTGCCTTGCCTTTGCCGGAGCATTCGATGAGTTGCCGGGCGGCATAACCCGCGACCAGTATGCAGGCACCAACAGCAGGGGCGACCAATTCCTTGAGGCACTCATCAGGTACGGCAACGTATACCAGACCGACAAGGCCAATGCCAGTGCATCGCTCTTCGGCGACACCGAAATGGCCGACATTCCAAAACCCGAGATACCCGAGGGCGGCACATGGAGCACACTCGAGCGTCTGAACCGCGAGAGGGAGCTTGTCGGCATATACCTATCGGCACATCCGCTCGATGACTATTCGCTCATACTCAGCGAGTTCTGCAACACCAAAGCCGCAGAGATGGAGAACCCTCAGGCACTTACCGGACGCAAGATAACCCTTGGAGGCGTTGTAAGCGACCCGCCACGCACAGGCTTCACCAAGAAAGGCAGCCCGTTCGGAGTGGCAAAGATTGAGGACTTCTCGGGAACAGCCGAGATATTCTTCCTGGGCGAGGAGTGGATAAAGAAACAGAACTATTTCATTCCGGGCAACTTCCTTTACATCAAAGGCAGCTATCAGCCACGCAAGTGGGACCAGACCAAGTACGATTTTGTGGTAGACAGCATCGAGCTCATGCCCGAGATAAAGGATGAGATGGTAAAGAGTATAACCATATCGTTCGACATCATGTCACTCGATGAAGAATTGTATTCAGGCCTCATCGATTACATCGAGAGCCATACCGGTAACAGCAAGATTATTTTCAAGATAAAGGACTACGAGCATGAGTTCACTCTTGAGCTGACATCGAAGAAACGAGAGATAGAAGTGACGAAAGAGTTGCTTGATTTTATAAAAGAGTTCGAGAATATTGAGTATAAATTGAATTAATCGTTATATATTCGCACAGGGATATGCGAACTCAAAATATTCCGAGCCGGGAGTAAGTTCCGGCATTTGCATAACTAAATAAGAAACAGGAACAATAACATCAAAAACGTTACAATTATGGCAGTAAATTTGACAAACGACAACGCAAAGGAATTTATGGCAACCGAGTTGCCTATAGTATTGGATTTCAGCGCAGCATGGTGCGGTCCCTGCAAGCAGTTGGCACCTATCATCGAGGAGTTGTCACAGGAGTATGAAGGACGTATCGCAGTAGCAAAGTGCGACATCGAGGAGGCCGATGACCTTACAATGGAGTACGGTATCCGCAACGTTCCCACAGTCCTCTTCATCAAGGACGGCAAGGTAGTCGACAAGTTCGTAGGCTCAAAGTCAAAGAGCGAGGTACAGGCCAAGTTCGAGGCACTTCTTTAAAAAGCAGACGGAGATGAACAACGATGAGTTCAGCATGGAAGATCTCGATGACGAGAAGACCATTGCATACATCCGCGAACGATTGCCCCAGGAACTGAAGGAGAAGTTCAGCGATGATGAGTTCTACTATTTCCTTGACACAATCTACGACTACTACGACAAGAGCGGCATTCTCGACAGCAACAACGATGAGGTCGACATCGACCTTGATGAGATTGCCAGATTCATTGCCAAGGAAGCCAAGAAGAACGGCATCGGCGACTTCGACCCCGAAGAACTCTACTTTATAGTTGAAGGAGAGTTAGCATATAACGGAATTCTCGACTGAGAATTCCGTTATATGCTAACGATGCTAGAGCTGATTGCAGAGCCATAGGTCACGCGTAGCACTACTCTCCCGCTTTTTAAAGAGGACAAAGTTGCGAGTAAGTGAGTGTAATGCAAACTTGTTTGTAATTACACAACGAACGAGAGCAAATTCGCCAAAGGCAAATACCCGAAGGGGGAGGGAGTTTTTGTGGTGCCGCGTGGGTGGCGTTTGCGAAGCAACTGCAATCGGGTTCAACGGTGAGTATATTAACGAGGCTATGGCGCCGTTTTGCGCAACAATACACACATTTCTTTAAAACAAAGCAGCACTGCCCACGGGCAGTGCTGCTGTTTATATACACAAATTACTTTATTACAGCAATCTTGCAAACAGTTCTATCGCCTGATACTCGGGCAAGCCAATCTTGTTGAAGAGCGCCGCCGTACCCTGTGTACGCTCCTCGGCGCGCTGCCAGAACTCGCGTGCATCCTCACCCGGGAACGGGACGATATCCTTCTGCGAGAGGTGGCGGAAGATTGCATGACGCTTGCGGATAAGCTCTTCAGGACTGAGAGGAACTGCCATGTCGGCAACTGCCAAATCCCACTCCTGCCATGCACCGCGGTAGAGCCATATGTGGCACTCCTTTGCCCAAGGCTCATCCTTTACCTCCTCAAACGCACGCAGCACAGCCTCGATACATACGCGGTGTGTACCGTGAGGGTCGGTAAGGTCACCGGCAGCATATATCTGATGAGGTTTTACCTCACGCATCAACGCCTTTACAATCTCGATATCATCATCGCTGAGCTTGCCCTTCTTTATACCGCCTGTCTCATAGAACGGCAGATTCAGGAAGTGAGCATTAGTGCGGTCATTCAAACCGATAGAACGGCATGCCGCACGTGCCTCGGCACGACGGATAGCGCCTTTGAGGTCGAGCAGACGACGAGGCTCGGGTTCGCCAACCTTTTTGTTGGCAATAATCTCGCGGATCTCATCAAAAGCATCGCCGAAGCCCATTTCCTTGGCTGTATCGATATTCTGCAGCACAACATCGTCGTACACAGCCACGTTACCCGAAGTCTGGTATGCAACGTGTACATCGTGCCCCTGCTCTATTAGGCGGTTGAATGTACCACCCATTGAGATTACATCATCATCGGGGTGCGGCGAGAAGATAATCACACGCTTTGGGAATGGTGTCGACGGCACTGGACGTGTCGAGTCATCGGCATTAGGCTTGCCGCCCGGCCAACCCGAGATGATGTGCTGTATCTCGTTGAAGACGCGGATATTTATCTGGTCATACGTACCCACACGGTCAAGGAGGTCAGAGAGAGAGTTCTTGATATAATCCTGGCGTGTCAGTTTTAGGATAGGCTTGTCTACTGTCTGACATAGCCAGATGACAGCCTTGCGTATGAGCTTGTCGCTCCACTCCTGTGGAGGCGCAATTATCCATGGCTCCTTTACGCGGGTCAGTTCCTGTGCAGCAGCCTCATCAATGACTACCTGAATGTCATCGTGCTCCTGAAGGAATGTAGCAGGGAACTCCTCGTTGACACCACCTTCAATGAGGTCACGTGCAATGCGGGCCTTCTCCTCGCCCCACATCATCAGTACAATCTTCTTTGCACTCATGATTGTCTCAAGACCCATTGTTATTGCCATCTTTGGCACCTCATTCGGGTTAGAGAAGAACTTGTCCTGGTTCTTACGTGTGTTGTAGCCCAACTGTACCACACGTGTAGTAGAGTGGGCATAGCTGCCCGGTTCGTTGAAACCAATCTGACCAAGTTCGCCCACACCCATTATCATGAGGTCGACATTGCCATTTACCTTCTGCTCGTACTGTCTGCAGTACTCATTCAGTTTTTCGGCAGGCACAGTACCGTCAGGGAAGTGAACGTTTGCAGGGTCAATGTCAATGAACCTGAGAAAATCCTCATTCACTCTGTGGTTACGGCTCTGCGGAGAATCGGGAGCCATAGGATAGAACTCATCGAGGCTGTAGACAACCACATTAGCGAAGCTTACCTCGCCCGCATTGTAGCGCTTCACCAGTTCATTGTAGAGGCCAAGCGGTGTGCGGCCGGTGGAGAGACCGAGCACGAATGGTTTGTCGCCTTTATGCTCCTTTATGGCATTGATGACAATGTCTGCTGCCTTGAGCACACCGTCACTCTCCTGCGCACAGATTCTTGTCGGTACTTTCTCGAACTTACATATACTCTCTATTGAGGCCAATATCGGCATTTCTCCGATTTTGGGAAGTACAAAATTAGGATTCATAATCTTTTTAATTTTTAATCGTTTGTTATTTAGTAAATTATCTCTTTTAATCAGTTTCTTAAGTATCAATTATCGCTCCGGCAACATTAAACATTTAAACATCAAACATTAAACATTTAAAAACTACCTCCTCCATTCCATCACCTTGGATGCAGGCTCCCCCTTATCGATAAGCGTCTTCATGTAACGCATATACGGGTCGGTGTGACGGAAGAACATCTTATACCCTTCGCACAGCACATTCATATAAGGCTCGCCGTTCCTTGCATAGGCGAAACGGTGCTTGGGGCACTCGCCATGGCAGAGGAAGTAGTAGTTGCAACGCTTGCATTCCATGGGCAAGGCATCGCGTTTGTCGCGACCGAAGGACTGCTGCTCCTCGCTGCGGTACATCTGGGCAAGCTCTCCTGTCATGATGTTGCCAAGGCGATACTCGGGATAGACAAAGTGGTCGCATGAATATACATCGCCATTATGCTCCACTACCATTCCGTCGCCGCAAACCTCACCGAAAGCACACAATGGCGGCTGGACACCGCACCAGTTGGCAAGAGTCACGTCAAACAGCTGCACAAAGCAGTTACCGACGTCACTCTTTACCCACTCATCGAACACGTCGCACATGAACCGGCCGTATCCTTTTGATGATACAGACCATGGAGCCTCAACAGCATCCTCCTCATCGGGCGATACAATCAGCGGGCGCTTGCCCGGGCGTTGGCGTACATACTCCACCACCGGCAGGAACTGCATAAAACGGTTCAGCGAACGAAGGAACCTGTAAACCTCGGCACCGCGTCCTTCGCTGCGGGCATTGACAGTGGCAAGGATATTGAAATCGGTACCTGTAGCCCTCATCAGCTCAGCGGCTTTCATTACCCTTGCGAAAGTGGGAGCTCCCCCACAGTCGCGACGGAATGCATCATGTATATCCTCGGGGCCATCGAGCGAGAGTCCTATAAGGAAATTGTTATCCCTGAAGAAACTGCACCACTCTTCGTTGAGAAGAATACCGTTTGTCTGCAATGTATTCTCGATAACCTTGTCCCCTGCATACTTCTTCTGCAGTTCCATTGCCTTGCGATAGAACGGAAGCCCCGCCATCAGAGGCTCTCCGCCATGCCAACAGAATGATATGTTCTGTTGAGACGCCCCCTGTATATATTGCCTGATATATGTCTCGAGCATCTCTTCGCTCATACGAGGCATATTGTTGCTGTATATCTCGCTCTTGTCGCGGTAGTAACAATAGTGACAATCGAGGTTGCATGCCGAGCCAATGGGCTTGACCATTGTCCCGAACGCAGGTGCACGTCCCATTTTTGCGACGTCACCCAGATGCAGACTGTTCCTTTTGTTACTTTTCATTATTTATATCATAGAAATCCAGAAAACCTTTTTCACAATCACTCGGCAATGAACTGCTCCTCGCCATACAACTTCTGCAGAGCAACGAGTTTCTCCTTCAGCTGTGCGGTAAGTTCCTCGGTACCGGGCTGACCGTAGATATTGTTCAGCTCGTTCTTGTCAGCAGTAAGGTCATACAGTTCCCACACGTCATCCTCATAGAAATGTATGAGTTTGTGGGTTGCTGTACGTACACCAAGATGACGCTTTACAGCATGCTCATCGGGATACTCATAGTAGTGATAGTATATACCCTCACGATTTGGGGTCCACTCCTCGCCCTTAAGCAACGGAAGGAATGACTCGCCATGTATATCCTCGGGAACCTCAACACCTGCAAGCTCAAGGAATGTCGGAGCATAGTCTATGTTCTGCACCATGCCTGTAATGTCGCCTCTGACCTCAGAACCCGGCAAACGAGCGAGCAACGGTGTGCGGAAAGACTCTTCATACATCCAACGTTTGTCGAACCATCCATGCTCACCCATATAAAAGCCCTGATCCGATGTGTAGACAATGAGCGTATTGTCCATGAGTCCGTTCTCTTCAAGATAGTCGAGTACGCGGCCCACATTGCGGTCAACAGATGTGATTACACGCAGATAGTCGCGCATATACTGCTGGTATTTCCAGGCATCAAGTTCTTTTCCCTCAAGACCAGCCTTCTTGAATTTCTCGATTACCACATCGTAGTGTGCATCCCAAGCCAGTTTCTGCTCGGTATTCATATTGTTGTATATACGACGGCCCGCAGCCTCAAGGTCGGGACGGCTGTGGATGGTGCTATCCTTATCGGCAAGTTTCAGGTCGTATACAAGGTCCATATCCTTGGTGATTGACATACGCTGTCCCTTTGCAGCCTCGCGGCCCTCATAGCTGTCGTAGAAAGTCTCTGGCAACGGGAAGTTGCTGTCGGCAAAAAGGTCAAGGTCACAGGTATCGGGCATCCATGTACGGTGCGGAGCCTTGTGATGCAGTAACAGACAGAAAGGTTTGGTGTTGTCACGGCCGCCGGATAGCCAATCAAGGGCAAGGTCTGTCGTGACATTGGTTGCATACCCCTCGCGCTGCACCTTCTCGCCGTTGCAAATGAACGTCGGGTTATAGTAATCGCCCTGGCCAATGAGGATATCCCAATGGTCAAATCCTGTAGGCTCCGATGTAAGATGCCACTTTCCTATTACCGCCGTCTCATATCCCTGCTGCTGGAGCAGTTTGGGGAATGTCTGCTGACTACCGTCGAACGAAGAGCTGTTATCAGTAAAGCCATTGGTAAAGCTATGCTTGCCGGTAAGCATGCAGGCGCGTGATGGGCCGCTGATTGAATTTGCCACGAAACTGTTCGTGAAACGCACGCCGTCAGCCGCAATGCGGTCAATGTTCGGAGTGCGGATGAATGTGGAATCATACGCACTGATAGTCTGATATGAGTGGTCGTCACACATAATGAAAAGGATGTTCATCGGCTTCTCATTCTTGGGTTCTTCGGCAGCACATGAGGCAAGTAACGGAAGCACCGCAGCGCCTGTCATCGACAGGCCGAGTATTCTTTTGGTATTATCGAATAGTTTGTTCATAAAGCGTTATATCTTGTTTTGTGTTGAATATTGCGAAAAGGTCTCCAAAGTCTCTGGCATAGAGGCTTTGGAGACCTTCGTGTTCGGTCATATTATTTCTGTAGCCTCAATAGTTACTCTTTCCAGCCAAGAGCTGATGCACCAAGAACAGCAGCATCGGCACCGGGAAGTGAAGATTTCAATACCTTAACCTTGTCTTTCCACAAGAACACAACATTCTCGTTCATCTGCTTGCGGATAGGCTCGAGCAGAAGCTCGCCGGCATTTGCAAGACCGCCGAAGAGAATGATGGCCTCGGGAGCCGAGAATGCAATGAAATTACAGAATGCATCACCAAGGACCTTTCCTGTAAAGTCAAATATCTCAAGTGCAAGTTTGTCACCCTGCATGGCAGCATCGAAGAGCATCTTTGATGTAAGCTCATTCATGCAGATGTCGCGCAATGTGCTTGGAGTATCGCGCTCAACGAGCCATTTCTTTGCTGTACGTACGATACCTGTAGCCGACGCGTAAGTCTCGAGGCAGTCTGTACGGCCGCAACCGCAGGCACGTCCTTCAAGGACAGGAGCCGTAACGTGACCAAGTTCTCCTGCAAAGCCGTCGTGGCCGTAGATGAGCTGTCCGTTAGCGACGATACCGCTACCCACACCTGTACCGAGTGTGATATATACGAAATCCTTCATACCCTGAGCCACACCATACTTCATCTCGCCGATGGCGGCAGCATTGGCATCATTGGTAACCTTGGTCGTGAGGCCTGTCTTCTTCTCGATGAGCCAGCCCAGAGGAACAATGCCCTTCCATGGCAGGTTGGCAGCATTCACGATTTCGCCTGTATAGTAGTTGGCCATAGGAGCTCCCACACCGACACCCTCGAGCTTGCCTGTACAGCCATGCTCTTCGGCAAGTTTCTTTATTACCGCAGCGATTGAATCGGTATACTCCTCGATATCGGGATGCGCCTGAGTCTTGATTGAATCATCCTTAGCCAGGATGTGTCCCTTGGCATCTACAAGACCTATTACGGTGTTAGTACCGCCAAGGTCAATTCCAATTACATAATTCTCGTTCATAGTCATATTTTTGGTTAGTTTCATTCCTGAATGCGAATGTAAACAAAAAAAACAACTTATGTTCACATTAAAGCACATTTTTATATTTTTTTTGTTTTATCACTTATTTTTGGCAACTATTGCGTATCTTCGCATATGGTTTAGACAACAATCCGGCAACAATTTAAACATCATGATATGATAAAAAGATTATTTTCACTGTCATTCGCGCTTTGCATGTTCATCATGACATCGCAGGCGCAGGAGAGGGCCGTCCCCTCAATACTTCCAAAGCCAACAAGCATACAGATGGGCAACAGCAACGGCAAGTTCATCCTCAGCAACAGCACCAAGATTGTGTGCAGACTCGAGGACAAAGAGGTCAAGTTCGCTTTGAGAGAGCTGAACAAAATCGGAAAGGAGCTGTTCGGCAAAGAGTTCAAGAAAGGCTCAAAGATTGAGGGTGTGAACAACATCATCATCAGGAAAGACGGTTCCATCAAGGACGAGGGATACAGCCTCGAGATTACAGCCGAGAACATCATCATTAAGGCAAACAGTGCAGCGGGTGTGTTCTATGCGGCACAGACCCTCAAGCAGATTGTTCCTGTACAGGCGTTCGAGACACCTATCGACCTGAAGAGCCTTGCCCTGCCGTTGCTCAAGATTAACGACACCCCGCATTTCGGATATCGTGGTTTCATGCTCGACTGCTCACGTCACTTCTGGGACGTCGAGACTATTAAAGAGGTCATTGACATTCTTGCACTGCACAAGATGAACCGTTTCCACTGGCACCTTACCGAGGACCAGGGATGGCGCATCGAAATAAAGAAATACCCCTTGCTCACCAAGATAGGAAGCCTGCGCGAGCAGACTACTACAGGACACAATGAGGGCCTTGACGGCATTCCTTACGGTGGCTACTACACACAGAAAGATATCAAGGAGATTGTAAAGTATGCCCAGGAGCGTTTCGTTACTATTGTTCCCGAGATTGAGATTCCCGGGCACTCTCTCGGCGCGTTGAGTGCATACCCATGGCTGGGTTGCGAAGGCGAAGAGGGCAACTACAAGACATGGGCCTACTGGGGCGTATCGAAGCAGATTGCCTGCGCCGGTCGCGAGAGCACGTTCAAGTTCTGGGAGGATGTACTGACCGAGGTCATGGAGCTGTTCCCCGGCGAGTATATACACATCGGAGGCGATGAGGCTCCACGTGACATGTGGAAAGAGTGCCCCGACTGCCAGAAACGCATCAAGGAGAACAACCTCAAGAATGAGGCCGAGTTGCAGTCATACGTAAACAACCGCATCGAGAAATTCCTGAATGCTCATGGGCGCAAGCTCATCGGTTGGGATGAGATTCTTGAGGGCGGAGTAAGCCAGGGCGCTACTATCATGTCATGGCGTGGCACCGAAGGCGGAATAGCTGCGGCAAAGAAGGGCAACACCGTAATCATGACCCCGGGCAGCTACTGCTATCTCGACTACCGTCAGACAACCGACCGCAAAGATGAACTCGACAGCAACGGCAGCTATGTACCTTTGCGCAAGTCATACTCATTCAACCCATACGACCAGCTTGCCGAAAATGAGCACAAATACATACTGGGTGTACAGGGCAACCTCTGGACCGAGTATGTGACGACCCCCATGCAGTTGCAGTACAAGACACTGCCGCGTCTGGGCGCCATAGCCGAGATTGGTTGGAGCAACCCTGACCCCAAGACAAAGGATGTCGAGGAGTTCATCGGCCGCGCCAAGGAACTTGCACGCTACTACAGCGTATATGGATGGAGTTTCGGACGCCACTTCTACGAGGACGGCGTACAGGTCGGATGGTAATAAATGTTTAACGTTTAATGTTGAAGGTTTAACGGAGTGACCATTAAGATTATTTATTAAATGTATTAATTACATTAATTAAAATTAAGAAAAATAATAGAGGCTTGTTAACAGCAAGTCTCTATTTTTGTATCCATGATATTTATATTAAGCAACTAACAAATCTATCAACTAACCGGAATTTATGAAAAGAATCACAACCTTACTATGCATGTTGCTCGTAGCAACTATTGCATTGGCCGATGAGCCGTTCCGCAACCACCGTTACGACTCGTTCAAGGTGCTTGCGCCCGACAGCGAGAGCATCGTATTCATCGGAAACAGTATCACAGACATGCACTGTTGGCCCGAGGCCTTCATTACTTCGGACGGCAAATATCTGCCTATAGTGAACCGAGGCAACTCGGGAACATACTCTACCGAGCAGAGCAACAACCTCGAGAGTTACATTGCAGGCAAGCCCAAGAAGGTTTTCATGATGATAGGAACTAATGACATTGCCACATCGGGAGGCCTCAACTTCAGCGGCGAGCAGGTGCTGCAATATGTAAAGAGCATCGTGGAGCGCATACACAAACGTTCGCCCGAAACAAAGGTGTACCTTTACAGCATACTCAACAACAAGACAGGCAACCGTGTGGAAGCGACATGGCTGCACACCAACAAGATTGTAAAGGAGTATGTCGAGGCGCAGAATGTCGATTGGCTCAAGTACATCGACCTTTATGACAAACTTACCGGTGTTGCCCAGGGCGGAGTGTGGAGTTATGACAACCTTCACCTTACAGCTGCAGCATACCAGGTATGGTGCGAGACCATCTGTGAATACTTGGCCGAGGGTGAGGAGTATACCGTTTCAACAGTATACCCGAAGAACACATCTACAGTGCAAGCCAACGGCGGCCTTGGCGGTGCTCACGGCATGCGTGCGACATATTTCAGTGCTCTGCCAATAAGCAACGAGGATGTACTTGTGCTTGGCGATGAATTCATAAAGAACGGCGAGTGGCAGGAGCTTCTGGGCAATCTCAACGTGAAGAACCGCGGTACAGGCTGGGGCTACGGTGGCGACATAGCCACCACAAGCAAGCTTGTAGATGCCATGTATGCAAACACAGGCGTCGAGAAGAAGGATGCAAAGGCAATCTTCATCTACACCGGAACAGCAGACTGCAACGGCAGCACAAGCATCGAGACCGTAAAGAGCAATTACAAGGCTCTTGTAGACAAAGTAGTTGCAAAATCTCCCACATCAAAGATTTATCTTTTGGCACTCTGCCCCACAAACAATGCGACAACAAATACATCGCGCATCAAGGTACTCAACGACTACCTTGCTACACTTGAAACGGGCAACGTAAAGTTCATCGACACCTACACCCCGTTGCTCAACGGAAGCGTTGCCGATACAAAATACTTCTACCCGTCGAACTACCTCGGTGGCTTTGGCTATGTAAAGATGGCAAACCTTATGAAAGATGCACTTGTTGCAGATTTCCCCGAGGATACATACAATGTAATAAGCGAGGCTGATGCCGAGGTGCGCTATGCACAGGCTACACTGCGCAACACCCTTTCACAGGCAATTGCACGCGGCCTTATGCTGGAGCGCGGAACTGCAATGGGACAGTATGACCCGGCAAAGCTGACCGCCTTTGATACAGAACTTGAGAATGCATATGCACTGCTCGCAAAGGAGAGCATCACAGAAGCCGAGGTAACAGAAATGGCCGGCAAACTTGCCGCCGCCGTTGAAGGAGCACTCGCAATGCCGAATGCAAGCACCGGCGATGATGAATACTGGTATCAGATTACCTCACTTCGCAGTCCCGGCCTTTATGTATCGGCCGAAGGTGAAGCTGCAGGCGTTGCAGGCAAGGACAATACAGGTGCTGCTGCCGTTTCAATGTGGAAGTTCGTCGACCGTGGAGACAACACATTCGACATTGTCAACCGCGAGTACAATTCGTTCCTCAACCCCGTTGCCAACTACAACGCACAGATTACAACCACAAAGACAAAGCCTTCAAAAGGCTGGACGGTAAGCTATGCCAACACGCCAGGTTACTACATCATCTCATCGGGAGAAGTGCAGTTAAACCAGACAGGTTCGGGCCAGAACTACACAATCTACAACTGGAGCAGCAGCACAAGCCTTGGCAGTGACCGTGGCGACACAGGATGTCAGCTTGCGATTACCGAAGCCGGAGAAATAGAGGAACTTCCTACCTCATTGACATACAATGTAGACAAGAACAACGGCAATCTCTACCGCGGGACATCCGTTAACCAGGCATGGAACAGTACATGGAAGAGCAATGCCTCTCCACAGTTGCAGTTCGGTTGCGGTACAATCAACAACATGAACTGGGAGGGCACAAACGTACAGCTTATGACAGGTACAGCCGGCAGTGCGACATACACACTCACAGCACCTGCAGGCTATGCCATTACCGAGTACAGTTTCACATTTGCGAACAACAACCACACGACAGGCCTTTCACTCACGATGGAGGACGGTACAGAGTACACCACATCCACCACTCCGCAGACAATCAGCGCAACCAAGAAGGCGCTCAGTTCAGTGGCCTTCACACTTGCCGGAAACAACGGCAAAGGTGTGGTATTGACAAACTTCACCGTGACAATCAAGGACGACTCTCCCGAGATGCCTCTTATAAGCACTGATGGCAATGAGCATTGGTACTACATCACAAGCGCATCGTCAAAGGCATACTGCGCCGGCAAGGTAATATACAATGACAATGAGACAGGCAAGCTCCGTTTCGGCGACAAGACCTTCAGTGCCGACCGTGTATGGAGTTTCTGGGAGAAGAACGGCAAGCTTGCCATAAAGAACTATAAGGGCGAGTACTTCGGCACAGCAGGAGCAGGCACAGGCGGCACCACATCCTTCGGTACCGTTGAAGAGCCTAACTACATATATAACATTCAGAGCGCGTTCGGCTTCTTCATCATCAAGGATGCAGCTGTAGAGCTACACGCACAGGAGGCAGGTGCGGTCATTGTACGCTGGGGTGCCGAACAGGGCGGAGCATCACTGTGGCGCTTCGATGAGGTCGACACAAGCAACGCGCTGGCTGAACTTGCAACAACCAAGGTTGTACAGGGCAAGGTCAGCACCGGTATCGGTAACAAAGACCAGGCAATCGTACGCTCCACAATACGCATCAGCGGTCTTGAGAGTAATGTTGAGTTCCAGGGTGTGAAGGGTACTTTTGTAGGGACCGACAAGAACGACATCGCCAACGTCAAGGCATACTTCGCCACAAACTCACGCGAGTTGTTCGTTGACGCCGAGAAGAAGATGACCTGGCGCGAGGAGAACGGCGAGCAGTTCGGCGAGCCGGTGACAATAAACAGCGACGGCACATTCAGCATCACAGGCACAAAAACACTTGAGCCGGGCGACCATTACCTATGGATTACATATGACATTGCAGAGACAGCAAAAGAGGGCAACACCGTAGATGTGAACATCACATCGTACACAGTAGACGGCAAGGAGATTGCCGAGAGCAGGGGCAACCCCGAACACAGCGTGACAATCTTCCTCTCCGAGGGTGCTGTGCTCATGCCTATGGACAAAGGCTCGCTTTACTACCGCATACCGGCTATAACCGTAACAAAGGACGGCAAGCGCCTTGTAACCCTCACCGACGACCGCAAGGGACACAACGCCGACCTTCCGTCGCACTGTTACCTTGTAGCACAATACTCCGAGGATAACGGCCGCACATGGAGCGACCCTGTAACCGTTGCCGGAACAGCAGAGACTGGTGGAAATTACGGCCATGGTGATGCATCAATCGTTACTAACCGCGACAATGGCGAAATTGTAGGCATAATGACAAGTGCCGGAACATACGGACACGGATTCTTCGCCGGAACAGCTGCAGAGCCACCACGCTGGAAGACAATCACCAGCCGCGACGGCGGACTTACCTGGGAGGCACCTGTCGACCACACCGATGACCTCTTCGGCGCCAACTGCTCGAACCCCAAGACAAAGACATGGAAGAGCGGATTCTCGGGCTCGGGTGCAGCGTTGCAGAAACGTGACGGCACACTTGTATCAAGTTTTGTCAACCGCCAGGCCGACAACAGCCAGCACTTCTACTTCTTCATGAGCAAGGACGGCGGACAGAACTGGTATGTCAGCGGCACAAGCGGCACAAGCGGAGCCGATGAGCCCAAGTCACTGGAGCGCAACAACGGCGACCTTGCCATAAGCGTACGTTCAAGCGGTTACAACTACTACAACTACACATCGGATGACGGCGAGACATGGCATTTGCCTTCACAGACACGTTTCACAAGCGGTATATCGGGAAACGCCTGTGACGGCGAGTATATGGTATGGTGTTCAACAGTAGAGGGTAACCCATGGGATGTTGCATTGCAGACACTGCCCAACAGCAGCAGCCGTCAGAACGTGAGCATCGCACTCTCAACCGACGAAGGCGCGACCTTCGGCACACCCAAGACAATCTGCCCGAGAGGCTCTGCCTACAGCGCAGCAGTAGTGCTCCCCGACGGCACATTGGGCGTATATTATGAGGAGAACGGAGTATTCGGCGGATATACAATGCGCTTTGTACGTTTCTCTCTTGACTGGGCAAGCAACGGCAAGTACAAGTTCACAGAGGATGCGCCGTTCTACCCCATCAAGTCGACAAACCAGACTGCGATTGAGGAGATAACAGATAACAGAGAACAGAGTACAGGTATTTACGACCTCCAAGGCCGTAAGGTGGAGAAACCAAGCAAGGGAATATATATAATTGATGGGAAAAAGGTACTTGTAAAGTAAAAACCGAATATCCCAACAAAACGGGCTGCGACAAAAACGCAGCCCGTTTTTAGTGTCAGGCAATAACTGATAAAAAACAAAATTTTTGTTCCAGCGGATGTGTCATCCGCTGGCTGCGAGTATAAGCATCTCCTGATGCGATAAATTACTTTCGTCTTTCGTCCCATCGGATTTGAAATCCGATGGGCTTGAGGCAGGGGTTTGTAACCCCTTTACTCTATCGGGTCGCAGACCCTGACACTCATACCCGGCGGATAATATATCCGCCGAGACGGAGATTTTTTCTTCTATTGCCACCCTCTTCAAATGGATAAAAATAGTGCCAGTGAGTGAGAACTAAGCTTGCTTAAGTTCTTGTAACGAACGCAGCCTATTTTCGCCGAAGGCAATAACTTGTAAGCCAATAAAACACTTCGCTTTGACAACGCCAGCTATTCGCAACCCACAGGGCGTGACTTTGCCAAGCTTCCTGTGACTATTTGCTGCTGGCATTGTCGAATATCCACAAGGGGAATTTCGCTTATCGAGATTTTTTATGTGCATACAAGGGCAACACGGTAAGGATATAGCCTCACAAGGATTATAGGAAAAATTTACCCGACGGGCAGAAAGAAATTGTTTGGTAAAGCGACAAAAAAAAGAGCGACAAAGAATTTTCAATTATTCCTTATAACTCTGCCTGTCCTTGTGAATATCCGTGTGGTGCTACCTCTGCCTTCGGCGAACCTCGGCTGCGCTCGTTGTGTGTGCAAGCAAGCTTTCACACACTCGCTGGCACGAGCTTTCACACTCGAAAAAAGCCGTAACCGAAAGCATTGCAGTGCCCTTAATCATCTAAATGCAAGCAGTGGCACATCACACATCGGCAGTTAGAAGCCTGAAGAGGGAGGCATAAAAAATGCCCCAACGCAAATTGCGTCGGGGCGCGGAGCGTATCTCCATAAGGTGCCAGAACCTCTGTTGCGAATTTATCGAAATAAGTTTAACACGCAAAAAGCGATGTTATATATCCCTTTGAAAAAAGTATTGCCGTTAATGTGCAACCATTCTTGACAATAATCTTTTATGTTGTCAGACGTTTTATTTGTAAAAGATATCATAAAAGTAATACGAATACCAAAGACGTATATACTACTAAATATTCTTTGTATTTAGATAGTTAATAAAAGCACTACAGGTTACTAACATATATGTCGCTTCAGCTGATGTTGGAATGTTTGTATCATCTATTAAAGCATGCCGTATTCCTGTATCTGGGTTATTTGTATATCCATACAGTTTTTCAAATGCACTTTTTAGGGTGGTGTTCAGAGTAATGCCATTTGCTTCCATCTTGTTTAATGCTTTGCCAAGCGAGTTCTCTCCTATTATAGTTCGACAATAACATTCCACAGCTGAAATAGATTCCTTTATTGAATTTCGGTAATCTGGTTCATTTTGAGACGCCGAAAGATGCTTTAACGCTGTTTGTAAATGTGTTCTTACTCCATCTATTGGGGTTATTAATGCTTGTTCGACAGCCTTTATCTCTTCTTCGCTTGTTATTTCAACAATGCGACCATCAACTAATCTATATGCAAAATTGTGCCTTTCAAACTCGTTATTTAAGAACTCTGTAAAAACTTTAATCTTTGGAGACATTTTTACTAATTGTTCATATACAACCTCAATTAAATCCAATTTTCTAAACCAAATAAATTTCTCGTTAAGAATATAGCGCCTGATGATATCATTTTGTCTTTTATATTCATCTATCCTTTGATCTAAAAAATACACCCATATATAGTGTTCTAATGCACGAAAATCAAAATCTGGTGAATAGCAATTCTCATTATAGACCTTTGTTATCCAGTTATAGATGCTGTTTTGTATTTGTTCTGTTATTTGTTCTCTAATAATTACCGTTCTTGGACTTAGGTAACCATATCGTTCTGAAAAAAGTGCCATGTTTTACTAATTTTATACGTGTTCTTTGAGTATGATAAGTAATTATATTTTCTATTCCATTGGTTTTATTTTGGACTCAATAAAATCAATCTCTGACTGTTCAAGGCCGTATTTCTCATAGAGCTGTTTATCAATCTCTGCTACAGACTTACTCCAATCAATGTTGGAATTACTTGTGAAGTCTTGCTGTGGAACATATTTAAACTTATCTTTATTCATCTGCTGTGTGGAAGCTAATAATGAGATAAGGAAACGTACAAAGCATGTTGATAGATATTTAATCACATTATCGACCTCGCTTTGGGTTTTAACAGCGTCTACTACTAGATAAGTTTCTGTACATATTTCTTGCGGTTTTAGAACTGCCAATGATGAAAGGACTCGTTTCCTGCCACTAGCATCAGTTTGTCCAGCATGCTCCGCCGTCAAACGAGAAATAATAACTTTCCACATAGGTATCATATTTTTACCTTTTTCTATCAATGTAGAGTCATAGGCTCCATAACCCTTATTATGTTTTAGTATAATATCTCCAGATTCCATTGGTATAGTATTCGTAGCCAAGCCAAACGGCTTACGAGTACTAACGATAGAATCGTAGAATCCTTTATGTGTGTGTTGTTTAATCTTCTCAATAATACTTTCGGATTCTATAAATCTGACAAAATCATCCATTGCTGCTAAATCTCTTGTTGAGGATTTACTGATGCCTCTACTAACGCTAACAAATTCACACTTATCGTTATGTTTACTATCCCATAAGAAGTAGCATACGCCACCAGCTATGTCTACATTTGAGAAGCAGTCTCGTGAATCCACATAATCAACCAACTTTGCAATATGTTTATCATTAAGCATCGTGTTCCTGAATTCTCCCAAACCTTTACCGTCTGTATACCATTTAGCCGGCATAATCATAGAGATAGAACGTGGTTTAATAAACTTCGCAACATCAACAAATAAATTATATACAGGTTTTGCACTAACTCCAGCACCTCCGTCCATTACCTGATACGGTGGATTACCTACTATTGCTGTAAATTTCATATCGTTATCTTCGTTTGCTTTCCAATAGTTTTTGCCCTGCTTCATTTGAGAGACAAATTTAGCAGTCTTATGTGATATTTGATTGATTAAATCCTCATAGTAACGAGTATTTACCTTTATTGAGCGGAAACCGCGCAGAGTTCTGCGAGTAATACTCTTTGCCATCTGTGTTTTACAGAGAACAAAGATGTTTTCACGAAGCACTGCTTCCCAAACTTTAAGGTGGCGTTCCGGAGTATTTTCCATTGTATCGGCATCATCTAACTTCTCTGCCAAACGAGCGCGGTAAATGGAGTATGCCATATACAAAGGATAGAGACCGGATTTGGAGTTAATTTCCAAAATGCGTGCATTAGAGGCGAAAACCTCTTTTGTAACCTCGCCGTTATCAACGAAACGAGGGGTCAGCAATGGTTTCTCCTTTGTCTCATCAAAGAACACCCAACCTCCCAAACAGTCGCCAAGATGCATATTAACCACTCTCCAAGGTGTCAAAACAGTCTCTTTGTCGGGATTGCGGAAGGTGTTGAATATTGCAGTGATACGCTCTATTCGGTCTTCAATATCCAAGGCATCGGCAGCCTTTGCCATTGCACGAATACGTTTGCCCGCAGAGCAGAACACTTCAGGGTCATAGTATTTCTTAAACTGCTCAAATATTTCTTTTGTTACACCCTTTGGCATAAACTCGTCCCAAGAGCCATCATCTATAAGTGATGTAAAGTTGTCAAGGGTAATTTCTTTGCTTTCATCGGTCAAATCTGCACCATAAATCATCAATGGCATACGGATTGAGATTCCGCGAAGAATTGAAACAGCAGTATCACGGTTCTTGCGTTTCTCTGCTTTTTCCTCAAGCAGGCGTTTATCCTCTTCAGAAAGTTCTTTCTTTTTACGTTTCTTCTCCTCGGCCTTTTCCAACTGTTCATGTTCCTCTTGGGTAAAGCCTTGATTATTGATATCTATCTCGCCACTCTTTGGCATAGCCTTGGTTGAACCGATAATCTTCTTCAGTTTGGCAAACTCTTGCAACTCCAAAGAGTCAAGACGCATCAAGTCGTCATTATAGAGATAACCATCTTCAAAGCCATTACGCACAACACGCTCGACATATACTTTCTTCAACTGCTGAAGCATATTCGGTACATCATAGGCTTTCATCTTTGAGCCTTCATATGCGATAATCGGACAGAAGTTGATGAAGTCGCCTACCGCCTTGCGGTCATCGCTCGTTGTCTTACCGGCCTTTGCTGAAATTTTAGCTGTTTCTGCTATTACTTTCAGAGTACGGTCTGGTGCGAAATCAAAAACAAAGCATTCCTCCTTCACCTTGCCTCCAATGGTGGCAGGTGTCTGAACGCGGAAGATTGTTTGCATATAACTAGATGCAGCGGTGCTGAACGAACCGGCAAGCATAAATACAGCAGTCCACGCCTTTACACTCACACCTGTAGTCAGACGGCCACAAGAAAGAGTTATTGTGTATGTTTCTTCAGGCTTATCACCAATAGCCTTATTAACGAGTTCGAGTGCATCATCTCTTTCTTGGTCTTCATCACCTTCGCCAGCCACATTCACTACTTGGAATTGACTGAACACGGTATGAGATTGCAACATTGCACTCAAGGCCTTTGCTGCTTTTACGCCCGGCACAACCCAAAGTGAATGGCGGAAGTTATCGCGGTACTCTTCTGTAGAATATGGATAGTTGCTATCCTCGTCTTTCTTACATATCAGATTAAGGAATGAACTAACATCTTTCTTGTGAACAAACTCTCCTAAATCGTCTACACGGAAGAACTCACGGAAGTTGAACGCCAATTCGGAGTCACCATAACCCTCCAATAGTTTGTTGAGGTCGTATGTATAGATATTAAGACGGGGAAGGCCTGCATAAGGATTAGGGTCGCCAAAGTGTGTCAAATCCCACTCTGCTTTGGCACGTTGCTCCATCACATAGTCCCAAGTGTATATCTCGTCCTCTTTGTAGTCATCGAACAGATTAAACGGAGTACCGGACAAACGGAGTATCTTTGTTTGCTCCTTTGTCAGCTCCTTCATTACCGCCTCTCCCAGTTCAGTCTTCGTACCTTCGTGTGCTTCATCAACAATAATCAAGTCCCAAGGTGTTGCAAATACTTGGTGGTTTTTATCAAAGTTGCCTCCTACCAAAGATGAACCGCGCAAATCCTGCATAGAGGCAAAATAAACATAGTGTACCCCGTCTCTAGCCACAAGACGCTCTAGTGAAGCGTGGTTCTCACCGTTATTCTTTGAGCCGTAACGATACTTCGGTGTATCATAGAATATCTTTGAAAAGTCCTCAAACCAACCGGCATCAACAACGGGGCGATGTGTCAAAATCAGCGTTCTGCCGAAGTCCATTTCCTTTACAACTTGCAATCCTGATAGAGTCTTGCCAAAACGCATCTTTGCATTCCATAGCATTTGGTTGCTCTTTTTGAATTGTTTTTTGGTCTTGTCTATGGCATCGCGTTGTTCAGGGCGGAATATAATTGGGCTCCGCTCTGTGCTTACCTCTGTCGCAGATAGCGACATTCTTCCTTCTTTTGCGGCATGAATAGCATTCTTTACAGTCTCCAAGTCTGTGATAAACCACTCGTTGGCTTTATTCTCTGTATCAAAAATCTTCTTCTTGATACCTGAACGCTCAAGCACCTTGTGTACTTCACCATCTTTCAGCCTCATAATAGCACCGCCACGAGTGAAGATTGAAAGTTCTGTGTAAAGCAACTCATAAACAATACCTGCTGTCTGTGTATATTGATTGATACGCTTTTTGGCAGCTACATTGAGTTGATGGCTTGAGGGTGATAATCCCCACAGATTTTCTTCATCAGAAAGTGTAGCCTCTCCGACTTTAAGGCAACCGGCATGGGCTTTATCATTTATGCGGAACACATAAATGAGTTTTGCTTTTAACGATGAAACAAATTTAGCCATAGGTTATATTTTGTTAGAATCCTTATTACTTTAGTAAATCAACAAAGCGAATTTTCTTTCCCATTTTTTTGGTTTCAGGGTCTTTGGCTCTCCAATCCTTAATTAGGCAATATGTGCCTGTATGATTATTATAACCACCGTCTGCACAGCCTTTACATGGAGTTATCATTTCGTCTCCAAATAATGAAGTCTCGATTATATCCTTGCAGGAATTCGGAACAACCCCTTTGAGGCCGTCCATTTGCCAAACATTCCACGAAATAATATATGCAATATATTTTATTGAAGATATCATCGGGCGTTTGCCAAACTTTAATTCATAGTTCTCTATGAAAGAAAACAGCATTGCTTCTCTTGCAAGCAGCAGATTGTCCCCCTGCCATTCAAAACCGTATATACTTTTGTATGCATCCTGTGCAGCAGAAAGCCATTCACCCGATGTATGGACATTTTCGCTTATTACACGCAGTTTACGGTCAAGAAGGCCTATGCGTTTTTCTATTGGTATCAATTCGCCTGTAGTTGTGTCATAACGGCTTGTTATGTATGGTGCTTCACCGCAAGTAATCTCCATACGATTATCACGCACATAATCTTTCCAAGTTTTGCCATCAGGAAACTCTATAGGCTCTGTTGTCGTAATCCAAGAATGTTCCCCATTCTCTTTAACCTCGACATTAAAAACACCTTCGCGCCCAAACCAAGCATTATCTATCAAATTATTTTGAGCATTGCACACCCACGAAGGAGTGAACACCTCTGCCATTTCTTTGGAACGTGCTGCTTGTTGCAAACGATGTTTTAATACTCGAGGAATAATCTTGTTATTGTCGCAGATTTTTTCATATGTAATCTCGTCGGCCTCTGCATATCCGTCACCCCATTGTTCATAGTCATTTGTGGCCCAAAATATATTACGTTGGGTGGTATGGTCGCGTAGCAATATATCCATAATATCTTTGGAAATATTACCCTCTAATATATCAGCTTGATTAATATTCATACAAGTAAATCAACAACAAACTACATAAATGCAAAAATAACTAAAATAACAGCGAAGTCAATAGCAAAAGTCAAATTTGTTAAAAACACTTGAAATAAATATGTTGTAAAACAGAAAAGTCTCTCTACCCTCAAGGGATATAGAGACTTTATGTGTCTGAAATGATTTAAGTACTTATTTAAAGTACAACCATAAAACTAAAAAAACATCTTCTCATAATAAGACCCATTCTTTTCAATTTCGTCAGCTTTAGCATTTACAACTGACACAATTTCAGATATAGAGGTCATTTTATACAAAGGTAAAATGAAGTTCTTTTTATAATACCCCATTGTGTCTAAAGGTGCAAAACTATTAGAAATTTTATCCAAAATGGAATAAGCGTCTTTTAATGAGTCGGCTTTAGAAACATCAGATGCACACTGCCGAAAACGTTCAACGATTTGTTCCCTAATTGTAAATCTATCCATAAATCTTAACTTTTTAACAAAGATACTAATCCTCAACGCCAAATACAAAAGATAATACAAAAAGTTATCTACATCACCCCACTTGCAGTAACAGGGAACATTTCTCGGTATGGGAATTTTTCTGCTCCGATATAGAGCGTATCGAAAGCGTCTGTTCCGTCTGTGCGGTGTTCGAGCAGATTCTCTTCCGTCTCGTCCAACTTTTCACCGCCTTTGACAACACTCGCTGACCGTGACCCGCACGGCACGACTACACCGTGCTACGTGCGACCTATCACTGCTCGCATTGTCTAAAATTAAAAATCTTTGTCCTTGCGGAAACCGTTGCGCCCACGCACAACTCCTGCTGTCTGAATGGCAAGGATAAGGTCATCGTTATTCTGACGGTTGAAGAACGGCATAAGCCTCTGCTTGCCGGCAAAGCCTTGATTGATTAAAAGGTATTTTTCATCGTGTCGCATTGGATTGCCAAGATAGATGTCTTCCACTTGCCAGCCTCTCTTCTCGAACTCGTGGCACACCACCCAATGAAAGTCCTGCTCATTAACGGCATAGTTTGCGCCAAGTGCAGTGGTGTCATAGTAGTAAACCACAGTCTTGTTTTGGTTTACGCTCGAACTTCACATAAAAGGATTTTATGATGTTGAGCCTACGACCTTCGGGCTGTCCTGCCACAATCCAATTTATATTTGCATTGTAGTCCATACCAATGCAGATAGGTGGAAGGGGGTTGATGTCCTTGTCAGCACGGCAGTCCATTGCTTCGGGGGCAAAGTCATAACCGAGGCTGTCGAGGTATTCAAAATCGCTGGCATTGTATTTATGTCCCTCACGCATAGATGAATAAAAGCCGTCCTGTGATATAATGACTGCCACAGAGCCATTATAGAACGATATAACATGTTCGTAATCGCTCGGCTCGATGATTGCGCGTGCAAAGGATTTGGGAGGCTTGCGACCAACGACATAATGCACTCCTTGAATATATCCCCA
>JAFXGX010000042.1 GCA_017536695.1 Bacteroidaceae bacterium
AGCGAAAGCCTGGAGTGGCAAGCAAGCGTCCGACCGAATGCTCGCCTATGGTGGCATGAGCAAAGGGCGCTTGTGACGATTTTTTCCGAGTGCCGAAGTTTTTGGTACTTTTTGCGTCAAAAAGTACAGCAAGAACGACAACAAAAAGAATATACAACAACAGATTAAGGGTAAATTGTATGAGATAATACAAGATAGAGATTTATTCATATTCCGATATTACCATAGAAAGCATTCCCTCAACTTTTTTCGTTGAGCCCAAAAACAACAGCATTCCTTTGCCATAATGAACAGAAATTGTTACCTTAGCAGTATAAATCAAACAAGATACAACAATGAGAGCAGCAATATACGGTGCGGGGTCGTTGGGAACGATTCTGGGTGCATACATAACAAAGAATGGCGGCAAGATAGAACTCATTAACCGCAACAAGTCGCATGTCGAGGCGCTTAACAAATATGGTGCAAAAGTCACAGGCACGGTTGAATTCACACAACCGGTAAAGGCATACACACCGGACGAAATGTCAGGAACATACGACATCATCTTCCTCATGACAAAGCAGCAGCAGAACAAGGAAGTAGTAAACTACATAAAGGAGTTCCTTGCTGCCGACGGTGTTATTGTCACACTGCAAAACGGTATACCCGAGCTGGAGATTGGCAACATTGTGGGCGAGGAGCGTGTATTGGGCTGTACTGTGGCATGGGGTGCCACTATGAAGGAACCCGGCGTGTGCGAGCTTACAAGCGCGCCCGACTCACTGACATTCTCACTCGGCTCGCTGCAGGAAGAGGCCAATGGACACCTGAACGAAGTGAAGGCCTTGCTTGAACTCATGGGACCTGTTGAGATTGACAGGAACTTCATAGGCTCGCGCTGGAGCAAGCTGCTGATTAACTCGGCATTCTCGGGAATGAGCGCCGTGCTCGGATGCACGTTCGGCGAGGCTGCGGGCAACAAGGCATCGCGCAGGATTGTACAGGCGCTCATAAAGGAGTGCATCGATGTGTGTGCTGCAGGTGGGATACGCATTGAGCCTGTTCAGGGCAAGGACATCGTTAAGTTGCTTGACTACAGTAACAGGCTCAAGAAGGCATTCTCGTTCTTCATCATACCCATAGCCATACGCAAGCACGCCAAACTGAAGGCGAGCATGCTTCAGGATCTTGAGAAAGGCAAGCTGACCGAGGTAGACGCAATAAATGGCGTTGTGAGCACATTCGGGCGCAAGGTAAACGTTCCTACCCCCATGAACGACAAGGTTGTAGAGATTATCCACCGCATTGAGAAAAGCGAGCTGAAACCTTCGTTCGACAATCTGGAATTATTCTGATATCATTTGTATACTTTAGGCAACTTATACAGCTTCCTCATCTTCTTGACATCGGCATTCTCGGCAAAGACCTTTATGTCACGGTCGTTCGACGGCTTTATATCATCCTTATGCCCCGGGCTGTAGATGCTTATTCTTTTTACCTTACGCTTGAACTTGGGAAAACGCAACGATACAAGAATATTCTTGCCCTTGCAGCCGTTCACAATGAGAAGACGGTCCATTGTCAGGCCGTCGGTATATCCGCGCACTTTATATATGTCGCCAGTATCCTCATCCTTTACATATATGCTCTTGCTGAAATTTACCCACTGTGAATCGAAATATATCGAGTGGGAGAACGTAACGATTGTCTCATCCCCCTCATCGTGTATATGATAAAGCTTTATAGGGGAAATGGGCGACCATGGAATCTCATCCGATGCAAACTGCACATCCGATTCATCAAGCACCTGCCCCTCGTTGAACACCTTACGGTCATATTCTGTAAACTTCTGCGCATACGTCATCAAAGGCAACGACAGCAGAACAAACAATACTACTCTCTTCATATATAATAGGTTTTTCAATGTTTAAGCAACGACAATATCTCCTCATGCGTGAACACTCCGCCAATCAGCGCGGCGACAGCCATTTCAACCTTTCCATCAACATATGCGACTTTGGTCATGAGCAGCGAATTAAGGCCACCGTATCCGCTCTTTACATATATGTTCGTGCGCACACCATCCTTATTATATGACATCACACACTCAAAGCCGTTCTCCTTTGCCACAGCCGGAAGGTTCTCTACCTTTTTTATACACTCCTTCATGTCTCCTGCACCGGCAGCCACATATACACTCTGTATGAAGTCGACCTTCTCGCTTATTGATTTGAGGTCAATATCTCCTATCGGCAGGTTTGCCACTTTGCTCATCATAAGTCTGGAGACATATGTATATCGCATAGCAGGAGAATTTATCTTGCTGCAATACTCAAAGAACCCGCCTATGTCATCATAGCCATTATCAGCGACATTGCCGGCCGACACGCCAAAAGGCAGCCAGAGAAAAAGAATCAGCAACAGTTTCGTTCTCATATCATTCTAATTTGCATTGTTCAACACTATCAGTTGTCTCAGGTGCTCTTCCTGCTCCTTGATGCCATGCACGGCAGCGTCGGAGAATATCGCAAGCAGCACCTCTACATGGTCGGCTACATCCTCGGGATTGCTGAATGTATCGTTCCTGTATCTGCCATTCTGCTCCAGGAAGTCCGAATTGACACTCCTCTGCACGCTCTCTCCGACATATACAGCATCGGCGTCTTGAGGTTGTTCGCCTACCACTACTGTCACTACATTATCCCTGCCTGCGTCTGCAAGAAGTGTGTCCCCGGGTTGCTGCACCTCACTCGTGGAATAAGGGGAAAGCATAAATACCAGCAGCACTGCGGCTGCAACGGCCACAGCCGTGTAGAGATAGCGCAACACCACCCTACGCGGAGCTGATTTCTCCCTGACATCAACAGACTCCTGTGCCGAAAGCCTGTCAATCATCGCCGAAATTCCGTCCATGGCTTCCCGGCAGTCATACTCGACCGGTTGCAGCATGGCAAGCAGCATCTCCTTATCCTCTGCGGCCTCTTGCGGCAGATTATCGCCCTTCAGATAGCGACGGAGCGCATCTTCCTCTTCACGGGTCGTTGTACCCGAGAAGAACTTCTCTTTCAAAACTTTGTAATCCATATACGCTATCTGTTTATTCTGTTATAATAATCCCTTACCAATTGTCTTGTGCGCGACAGGATTGTCCGCACATTCTCCACACTCAACCCTGTAGCCTCTATTATCTCATCGGTCGTCGCCCCTTGCATGCGCATCGTCATTATGCGCCGTTGCTTATCGGGCAGTCGGCCAATGAACTGTTCAATCTTTTCCTTTATATCTTCGGTCTCGAAAAGAGTGTGGCACTCAGCGGGGATATCCTCTTCTTCTGTTGCCCACTCGGGTTCGAGAATCTTCGACCGCCACCTGTCGCGACATATGTTGATGAGCATCGCCCTGCAATAGCCGATATCATTGTCTACCCCCGCCAATTCATCACGCCTCTCCCAGAGTTTCAGGTACAATGACTGCATGACATCCTTGGCATCCTCACTGTTGCCTATGTTAGCCATGGCAACCGCGAAGAGCTTGGGATATATACATACGAAACGTTTCTTGAACTGTTCAGCAGTCATTGAGTTTTTCAGTGTTTATCTTATATCAATTATAGCCTTGAAATCTTTCCAACCGAGAGCATTCTTGTATGCCTCGACTGAGGCTTCGGGGACAAGCAAGTGCAACTGTTCTTGCAAAGGAGTAAGTACAATACCATTGACTTCATCAAGCTTAAAAACGTCTTTCCCCAAAACCGGCGGGACTACTGCGTGACAATTCAGCTGACGAAGGCTCTTGCAACC
>JAFXGX010000043.1 GCA_017536695.1 Bacteroidaceae bacterium
AATCCATATGCCTGAATGGGATGAAGCGGGTAAGTATCTTCAAATGGTACGTGTAAAGAAACCGGAGGGGAATGTTGTAAAGAGTAAAATATGTGAAGGCATATCCGATTTTTATGGTTTTGACAGTTGGGACAAATATAACGATGTTACGTTTGAATTGCTCAGCGATACGGTAATGCGTTTTATTCTCGATGATGACAAGGCTTATTGGCCCGATACGGCCTTGATGATTCTTGAAAAACGGGTAAATGTCGAGTTCTCTCAACAGGAATATCAGAATATGTACAAAGGCGAGTAGTATTAATGTATGTACATAAACAGGTCACAAAGTGTTGCTGCTTTGTGACCTGTTTATGTACAATGTTTTTGATTCATCCATTCTTTCTCTTGTATAGTGCTTTTACCATTTTCGTTAGTTGTTTATGATAGGCAATCCTTCCGGTTGTCCAATGCTTTTACATTACCTGTCTAAAAATTTGACAAAACGCGGTGGTTGCGATTTTATTTAATTTATTGTATGTTAATAATTTAATTACTTTGGCACGCTTTTGGCATGTAATCTTGCAGAAACAGCTACAAAGTATGAAAAAAATATTTCTTATAATCGCAGCAGGTTGCATTCTGTCGAATGCTGCACCTGCTCAGGTAATGACAATGGATGAGTGCATGGCCTATGCCGTCGAGCATTCAATAATGGTGGGCAAGCAGGAGAACGTACTTGATAATGCCAAGATGAACTATAAGCAGTCTGTTGCCGCACTGTTCCCGTCGGTTTCGGCAGGAGTGTCAGCTTCTACAAATTTCGGACGTTCCATTGACCCCGAGACAAACAGTTATACTACGGTTTCCACATTCGGTAACTCATACAGCCTGTCGGCTTCAATGCCGCTCTTCGCTGGGCTGCGTTATGTGAATGCCATACGCGCTGCAAAGGTTGCACGTGACCGTGGTTACAGTGACCTGCAGATTGCACGCGACAAGGTGGCTATGGAGGTTATGAGGGCGTATACCGATGTCCTGTATTATAAAGGTGCCGTAAGGATTGCCGAGGAGCATCTGTCGGCATCGCGCAAGACTCTTCGTCAGGCGCAGAAACTCCATGAGCTGGGACGCAAGAGTGCTGCCGAGGTTGCCGAGGTCGCATCACAGGAGGCCAATTATGATTATCTGCTTACCGAGCAGCAGAACAACCTTGCCATGGCATGGATAGCCTTGCGTGAGGTCATGAACTATCCGCAGGGAGAGTCTCTTGAGGTTGTCGAGGAGAATGCGGTTGTTCCGGTGCCGGGCGAGCGTTCTGTGAATAACCTTGTGGAGTATGCACTCGCAAATAATGCCCAGATGGTATCATCGGAGCTTGTGGTAAAGGAGTACAGACTGAATTATCTGAGGTCAAAGGCTGCCTGGTTCCCCACCATAAGCCTCTCGGCGGGAATAAACACAAATTACTATACAAATTTTGACAACAGGCAGGCTTATCCCTCTTTCTCTTCGCAGTTCAGGAACAACAGCGGCGAGTATGTAGGTATCTCAATGTCCATCCCTATATTCTCCAATCTGAGCCGCAGGGCATCGGTACGTTCATCGCGTAATGCTTTGCGTAACGCCGAACTTGAACTGAGCGCCACACGTAACGCGATAGAGAGCGAGGTCGTGAAGAGCTGCAGGCAGTTGGAGGGATACGGAAAGCAGTACAGCCAGGCGGTGAAGAAGGTTGAGGCTTCGCAGCTTGCATACGACGGTATTGCTGCAAAATTTGAGAAAGGTCTTGTCACGGCCATTGAATTGCAGAGTGCTGCGACAACACTGCTGCAGGCAAAGTCCGACCGTTTGCACTCACAGTTGCAGTATATGATTGAGAAACGTATGGTCGACTATTATAGCGGAATACCATTTGTACAAGCTGAAAGGTGAAATGTGAAAGCCGTTGGTTGACAATACGAGTAGCGATAGGCCACATGAAGCAATTGTACTAATATAACTCCCTCCCCCTTCGGGGACTCCCTCTATAAACAGAGGGAGAATTTCGCGAGTGTTGTGAAAACCAAAAGGTTAAAACGAAAAACTTAAACGAATAAAATATAAACTACTATGGATATAAAATTAGAGAAGAAAAGCGGTTGGCGTGCTGTTTTCAGCAAAAAGAGCCTGCCTTATCTGTTCGGAGCAGTTATTGTAGTGCTCATAGTATGGTTGCTTTTTAAGGAGAATACATCGACACTGCGTGTGAACACGGCAACAGTTACTGTATCAAACGTCGAGGAAGGCGAGTTCAACGATTATGTCAGCCTGAGCGGAACCGTGCAACCAATGACTACAATGCAACTCTCTCCGCTCGAGAGCGGTGTGGTGGAGCGTGTCGTTGCCGAGGAGGGTGCGACTGTTAAGGCCGGCGATGTTATCCTTGAGATGACCAACAAGCAGCTGTCGATGCAGATTCTGCAGTCCGAGGCCGACCTTGCCGAGAAGCAGAACATCCTGCGCAACACACTTATCTCAATGGAACAGGAGCGTCTTTCGCTCCGTCAGGAGATGCTCATGCTTGACCTTGAAGTTACCCGCAAGCAGCGTGCATATGAGCAGAACAAGGAACTCCTCAATGAGGAACTTGTTGCCCGCGAGGTCTACTTGCAGTCTAAGGAGGATTATGAACTTGCACTCAGCAGACGCTCATTGGTGCGCGAGCGTCAGAAACAGGATTCTCTCTACCGCACCGTGCAGGTGGCGCAACTCGATGAAAATCTCCGTTCAATGCAGCTCAATATGCAGCTTATACGCGAGCGTGTGGATAACCTCAAGGTTAAGGCTCCTATTGACGGTGAGGTGGGTATGCTCAATGTCGTTCTTGGACAGACACTCTCACAGGGCAGTGCCATAGGTCAGATAAACGACCTCTCGGCCTATAAGGTTACGGCAATGGTCGACGAACATTATATCGACCGTGTGGTAACAGGACTCACAGCCTCGTTCATGCGTCAGGATAACAGCTACGATATGCTTTTGAGAAAGGTCTATCCCGAGGTGCGTGACGGAAAGTTCAAGGTAGACCTTACGTTCGGTGGCGAATTGCCCGACAACATACGCACCGGCCAGACATATAACCTCAATCTTCAGTTGGGGCAGCCTGTTGAGGCTGTCTACATCCCACGTGGGGCGTTCTTCCAGAAGACAGGCGGGCGTTGGATATATGTCGTGGATGAGACAGGCGAGAAGGCTTATCGGCGCGAGATACGCATAGGACGTCAGAACCCAAGGTACTATGAGATTCTCGATGGCCTTGCACCAGGCGAAAAGGTTATAACATCATCATACGACAATTTCGGTGACAACGAAGTGCTTATCTTAAAAACGGAAAACAGAAAATAAGGTTTTGTCATCCCGAACTTTGTGTGAGGGATCTCAAAGACCGTGAAAAAAGAGATGTCTCACATGCGTTCGACATGACAATAATCGCGCACTTGTCCCGAACCGAGCGACGAGGGATCTCAAAAAATATTGAGATATCTCACGTGCGTTCGATATGACAAATTGGGAATTGCAAAACAAGAACATTTATTACTTACTCATATTAAAACAAATACTATGTATTTCAAGAACTTTATAATGCTTTTGAAAAGGTACACAACCTCTTCATTGCTTAACATACTGGGTATGGCGGTTGCCTTTGCAGCGGTCTACATCATAATGGTGCAGGTGAACTTTGACCTCTCATACAACAAAGGCATTCCCAATGCAAAGAACATATACCGCCTTGAATATCCCCACTGGGCCGAAGAGGGGTACTGGAGCACCACGTGGGCTCGCCAGTTGCCCGATGATCTGTGCAATGGTGTACCCGAAATAGAGAAAAGTGCTACAATATGGCCAACAGGGCATTACAACATCAATTCCAATTACTCAAGGAAGAGCGACAAGGGAATAGAGTATCTCTATTTCGACTTGTGCGAGGCGGAGCGTGAAGGACTTGATATCTTCGGGCTTGAGATAATTGAGGGTTCGCTTGACAAATTCCTCGACCATTCCACATTGGTGCTGAAGGAGTCTGCGGCAAGGAAATTCAACATCTCGGCCGGTGATGTGATATGCTATGGCCGCGAGGCAAGCGAGGAGAATACAGCAACGGTCATTGCAATATGCAAGGACACGCCCTCGCCCAGCATTCTTGATGAGTGCGACGGTTGGGGAGGAATGTTTCCGCAGGAGGATGACAACCCTAACAACTGGAACAACCCCTATTACTTGGTATTGAACGATGGGGTGTCGCCCGATAATGTCTGCGATAAACTGAGGAATAACGTTGTTGAATCGCTAAGAGCCCAGAATGTAAGTGAAGAGGATATTGCCGAATTCCTCAGACGTGTCAATCCACGTCTTAACCCGCTCACAGAACTATATTTCTCAACAGATGTCAGCGGGGCTGCACATGCAACCGGCAACAAGGCCACAACATATACGCTCCTTGCCATTGCAGTACTTATAATGGCCATTGCGCTCATAAACTTCGTCAATTTCTTCTTTGCACTCATTCCTGTGCGCATAAAGACAATAAATACATGCAAGGTATTCGGAGCATCATCCTTCACCCTGCGCCTGAATTTTGTATTTGAGACAGTGGGCCTTGTGCTTGTGGCTCTCTGCGGAGCAGCGGTTATTGTAGGCATGTTCATGGAGACACCGCTTACCGAGCACATATCAACCTCAATAGCATTCGGCGACAATGCAGGTGTTGCAGTGGCAGTCGCTGCTGTCGCTCTCGTTACAGGAATAATCGTGAGCATATACCCTGCATGGTACATTACCCGTTTCTCGCCGGCTATGGTAATGGGCGGTTTCCAGGCCACGGCACCAGGCAGGCGTTTGCGCTACACGCTTGTGGCTGTGCAGTATACTATTTCGATAACGCTTGTCATCTGTTCGCTTTCAATCTACAGGCAGTATGATTACATGCTCACACATGACATGGGCTTCAACAAGAACAATCTTCTTGTGGTAAACCATCTGCCGGGCGAAACGGTATTCGAGTCCTATGACCAGGAGAATGGATTGTCTTATGGCAGGCGCGACGCCTTTGCCGGGAGCCTGATGAAGAACCCCGAAATAGAGGATGTCACTTTTGCCGACGGTTCATTCATTCAACTATCGAGAATGCAGTGGGGGCGTGAATTCAACGACCAGAGCATATATTTCCAGGTATATCCTGTTTCGTGGGACTTCCTACGGTTTATGGGGATTGACATAGTCGATGGTCGCGATTTCCTCAGCAGCGATGAACGCAATGCAAACGGTGCGTATATATTCAACGAGGACGCCGCGCACAAGCTTGGTCTGAAGGTGGGCGATGTCATTTCGGGTCACCGTTCAGGTACCGAGGTGGTCGGTATATGCAAGGATTTCAACTTCCGTCCCATGCAGTACAACATTGAGCCTTTCGCATTCTACATCTTCGGCAAATATCCTTGGCGTGTGATGAATAAAATGTATGTACGTACAACACCGGGAGCAGATGTTGCTGCTGTGCGTGAGTTCATAGCCAAGACAATTGCAGAGTATGCGCCCGACGTGCCGGCCGACAGTTACGATATCTCATTCTTCGACTCTGAACTTGAGAGCAATTACAAGAAGGAAAGCAAACTGGCTTCACTTATCATCCTTTTCACGGTACTTTCGATATTGATTTCGATAATAGGAGTCTTCGGCCTTGTACACTTTGAGACGCAGTACCGCCGCCGCGAGATTGGAATACGTCGTGTACATGGCGCAGCGGTGAGCAGCATACTGGCAATGTTCAACGGCAAATATCTTAAAGTGCTTGCAATATGTTCTGTAGTTGCCGTGCTTCTCGGTTTTGTGATAATCAACTACTGGACAGAGCAGTTTGTCTATCAGGCGCCTTTTGCCCTGTGGGTATATCTGCTTGCCATAGCATTGGTTGCCCTCATAACAGTGCTTACCGTCACTGCCTGTTCATACAAGGCCGCTAATGATAATCCTGTCGATGCAATAAACAAATGATAAAAAGACAATTATGTATTTAAGAAACTTCATAATCTTGCTGAAAAGGTATATCACTTCTTCTGCACTGAATATACTTGGTATGGCGGTGGCCTTTGCTGCGGTATATCTTATCGCAGTGCAGGTAAAGTTCGACCTGTCGTACAACCGTGTTATCAAGAACTCGGAGCGTATATATCGTTTGGAGCATCCTTCGTGGATAGGTGACGGCAGTTGGGATTTCAGTTGGAACCGTCAGACACCGGATGAAATGTGTGCCGTATGTCCTGAGGTTGAGGCGGGTGGCTCAATTTATGAGTTACAGGATGCAATGTACTACTCTGGAGATGTATCTGTAAAGCGTAATGGTTCAATTGAGAATTTTGTCATCAAATTCGGAGCAGCAGAACCTGAGGCACTGGAGGTTTTTCCTTTTGAGTTTATTGCCGGTGGTGCGTCATCATTCCATACCGAGTATGACATTATCATCACAGAGAGTATTGCCAATGGATGTAATATCTCAGTGGGAGATAAGTTGCATAATGGCCGGAATGCCGACAGTGAATTGCTTTTTACGGTTGTAGGTATCTATAAAGACTTTCCACGCCCGTCTACAATTGCCATGTCTGATGGTTTTTGCTATATGGCAAAGGCAAAACCTGAAGAAGAGGGTAATTGGGGTACTCCATACTATGTACTGTTGAGAGAGGGTGCTTCGCGCGAGGATGCCGAGGCGAAAATGTATCAGTATGTTATTGACGATTGTCAAAAGAGAGGAGTGAGTGAGCATGAGGCAGAGGTTCAGATTTCGCGTATCAAACCGCGCTTAATGCCTATCAACGAACTCTTTTTTGCAGAGGATACCCATAATATTGGAATATCAGGCAGTCGTACGACAACATATTCACTCATTGCAATTGCTGTATTGATTCTGGTTATCTCGTTTATCAACTTTGTAAACTTCTTCTTTGCTTTGATTCCGAGTAGAATCCGTGCCGTAAACAATTACAAGATTTTCGGTGCGCCAACAGCAAAACTGCGTCTTAATTTCCTGTTTGAGACAATTGGGCTGATTCTTGTATCACTCATTGTTGCAGCAGGCATTGTGGCACTGTTTGC
>JAFXGX010000044.1 GCA_017536695.1 Bacteroidaceae bacterium
AGGCATGTGTCCTAGCCACTAGACGAAAGCGCCATGCAAAAATAAGCGGAAGCTGGGGGATTCGAACCCCCGGTACGGTAACCCGTACGGCAGTTTAGCAAACTGCTGGTTTCAGCCACTCACCCAAACTTCCATTTGAATTGGCTTACGCCCTTATTTTGCGATGCAAAGGTAGAAATAATCCTTGGAACACGCAAATATTCCAAGGATTATTTTTCAGAAATACACAATTTTGCAAATATTCCGACACTGATGGGAGCCAACACGTATCAATACGCAACCTTATCCTTTTTCTCGCGCCACGCATTAAAAGGAGCCTGAGCCTCATGGCGCAAAATATTCTCTACTGGTTTATGCCTCTCCTCGGGGTTTAGTTCCAGTTCGCGGTAAATATACGAATCATCAAAGTTGGCACTGGCCGCATCGCGCTGGTTTGCGCCATAATATATCTTGTCGAGATGCGCCCAGTAGATTGCTCCCAAGCACATGGGGCATGGTTCGCACGATGTGTACAGGACACAACCGCTAAGGTCGAACGTACCCAACAACATACATGCCTTTCTTATCGCATTGACTTCGGCATGCGCAGTGGGGTCATTGTCGGATGTTACCCTGTTCACTCCCGTCGCCACCACCTTACCGTCCTTCACTATCACGGCACCGAAAGGGCCACCACCACTTTTCACATTCTCGACAGCCAACGCTATTGCCTGTCTCATAAAATCTTCATGTTCCATACGCATAACTATTTTCTGACACATGTAGAACGTTTAACGCACGCAATCTGTTCGCCCCCTCAATGTCCTATGCCGACAAGAGGCTGTCGACGTAAACTATCAACAAAACAGCATCACTTGACAGCCTTGAAGCTCATGTCAAGTCCCTTTACCGAGTGAGTGAGAGCACCTACCGAGATAAAGTCAACGCCGCATAGAGCATAGTCGCGCAGAGTGTCGAATGTTATTCCTCCCGACGACTCCGTCTCGAAACGTCCAGCTACCATCTCGACAGCCTTGCGTGTCTTCTCGGTATCGAAGTTGTCGAACATTATGCGCTGCACGCCACCCATGTCAAGCACCTTCTGCAAATCCTCGAGCGTGCGTACCTCAACCTCAATCTTCAGCTCCTTACCGCAAGCCTTGCAATAATCCTTGGCACGCTGCACCGCCTGTTCGATGCCGCCTGCAAAATCAACATGGTTATCCTTTATGAGAATCATATCGAAAAGGCCTATACGATGATTCACACCACCACCGATGCGTACAGCCTCTTTCTCCATTATGCGCATGCCAGGGGTAGTCTTACGGGTGTCGAGCACGCGTGTACCGGTACCCTCGAGTTCCTTCACATAGCGGCGTGTCATAGTAGCGATACCACTCATGCGCTGCATCACGTTCAGCATTAGACGCTCGGTCTGCAATAGTGAACGCACACTGCCTGTCACATACATTGCGATGTCACCCCTCTTTACCTCGGCGCCATCCTCAATAAGCACCTCAACCTGCAGGTTCTCATCAAAACGTGCAAAGATACGTTTTGCCATCTCAACACCGGCAAGAACACCATCCTCCTTAATAAGAAGCATATTCTTACCCATTGCCTCGGCAGGGATAGTAGAAAGCGTGGTATGGTCACCGTCGCCGATATCCTCGGCAAATGCAAGGTCGATAAGTCTATCGATAAGTTCATCTTTTACATTCATAGTACAATCAGTTTTTACTGTTTATTTTTGCGAAGATAAATAATTCTCCCAATTAGCGCAAAGACAGAGGCTTTTTTGTTTATATTCGCATAAAATTAAAAGGACAATGAAGATTACACTACTTGTCGTGGGCCGTACCGTCGACAACAACATAACAGCAGGAATACAGGACTACACACAGCGGGTAAGCCACTTTGCGCAGTTTGACATTACCGTCATTCCAGAGCTTAAGAACGCCAAGAAACTGAGCGAAGCACAACAGAAGGAGCAGGAGGGAGAGTTTATACTAAAGGCACTGCAGCCCGGCGACCGCGTGGTGTTGCTCGATGAGGGCGGCAAGGAGTACCGCAGCACCGAGTTCGCGGCCTGGATTGAGCACAAGCAGAACATCTCGACCAAGAGGCTGGTATTCATCGTGGGAGGCCCATACGGCTTTGCCCCTAAGGTCTACGAAGCCGCACACGAAAAGCTGTCGCTATCCAAGATGACCTTCTCGCACCAGATGATACGCCTGCTCTTTGTCGAGCAGCTCTACAGGGCATACACCATAATCAACAAACTGCCATATCATCATGAGTGAGAGTCGCCAATGGCGACTCTCACTCATGACGCATGTCCAATTATCAATAATAGACAGCATTATTTCCACAAGGCATCATTCCGCCCAATACAATAAACGTTCCTATTCCTCTTCCTTCTCTATCTCCACAAACTGATAGCACCCCGCATCGACTGCTCCAGCCGTGCGCAACACACCGTCAAGGTCATAAGGCAGAGTCTCAAGATAGAGGTCCGAGGCACGGCCTGTCGCCATTGTCGAGTCGTTGCCCAGATGGAAATCGTATTTAAAATTATCGTGGTCAATAAGACGGAAATGGTCCTTGCCATACGGCGTATTGTCATATGAGACATTCACGAAACAGCTGTCCTCTGTAGGCACAGTGTTTATCAGCGAGTTCTCGAAGCGGTAGTTGATGCAGTCGGGTACAGAGTCGCCAAGCGTTGTAAGATAGCCCATTATCTCATCTTCCTTTGAGCCTGAAATAACACAGTTGGCAAAGAGCGCCCCCCGCAGCGGCGCCGGAACACCGTCTATGCTGTTATGCAAGGCAAGTGCCACATCGCGTTGCTTCCATACATAGAAGTTCGCTATGGTACAATGCACGAACGACACATCGCCGCCGACAACCTTCACACAGTTGCCCTGGGCATTGGCTATGAGCGAGTTCTCCACCGTAGCGTGCGCCATATTAAGCTCGAGAGCATTGCCCTCAAAGTTATACAGTTTTGATGATTCTATCGTTATGCGCTGCAACGCCGTATCGCCCTGCTCGACCCTGACGCCGTACTTTGCGCTGTGGATGTCGCAATGCGACAGACGGTTACCGTTGCTTGTTGAGGAGATCATGACACCGCCCCACTGTCCCGGCACACGATCATAGGGCAGATAGGAGAACATGTTGTCCGTCCTGTCGCCACGCATCACCACCGGCTTTGCCTGTGAGCCCGATGCAAGAAGTGTTCCCTCGACCTTCATGAATGCCTTGTCGTGGAAATAGAGCGTCGCCCCCTCGCCGAGCGTCAATGTAGCACCCGGGGCAACGACAAGGCTATCATACACGACATAATGACCGCTTGGAATCTCCCTGTCGGCAGATACAATCTCCCCGCGCAGAAACGTGACATCCCTGCCATAGGCAAGCAGCGTCACATGCTGCTGTACACCGCTCTCAAGAGTAAACAGCAACGAATCCTCCACAACCAGCGGAACATCGGCGCCATTACGCTCAAGTTCCACCGAAGCATAGACAAAGATACTGTCCTTTGCTCTGACCTCGAGGTTGTTCATGCTTGCGCCATACTGGCCGTCCACAAGGACACTGAAGCCCGAATGCCCCCCGCTTGCAAGCCTTGCGTTGCTTATGCGTACACCCTCCTTGTTGCGGTTACGCACGACAAGCCCGTATGTCGGCGAACCGACATCGGTAAAGACCGTATCGAAAGCTATCGTATCGCGCGAGAACTCGAGCCTGTACGAGGGAGATGCAGAAAAGTCGGCATCCTCGCTGCACGCAACGAGGATTACCGACATTATAAAATAAAGCAGTATCCTATTTATTGACTTCATCGTATATATCCGTTAAAACAAAGTGTATATATACTAACGATGAAACTGCTGTTTTATTTTGCAGGGGCCTGCTCAAGCAGTGCCTGCAGATGACGCCACCAGCGCTCGGTAGATGCAATGTGCAGACGCTCATCGGGCGAGTGCACGCCACGCATTGTAGGGCCGAACGACACCATGTCAAGATGAGGAGCCTTCTCAAGGAAGAGACCACACTCAAGACCTGCATGGATAGCCTTTATTTTTGCCTCCTCGCCGAAGAGTTCCCTGTAGGTATCGCAAGCGACCTTCAGAATCTCCGATTTCATGTTAGGTTTCCATCCCGGGTACTGCCCCTTCGTGGTAACCGTTGCACCGCCGAGCTCAAACGCCGTACGCACAGCCGATGAGACATTGTCCCTTGCCGACTCTATTGAGCTGCGTTGGCTGGTAGTGACAAGAATCACATTCTCATTCATGCGCTTTACCGATGCCAGGTTGCTCGATGTCTCAACAAGGCCGGGAACATCCTGACTCATTGCAAACACACCGTTGAAGACAGCATGGAGCGAACTGAGCAGATTCTTTGCGACAACCGGGTCAATGACACGCTTCACAGGGTCGGTGCTCTGCAGGGTGAAACGCATATCAGGCTCTGTTGCACTGAACTCGTCCTGAACCTCGGCCGCGAAGATATTGAAGTCGACACGTACAGACTCCTTGTCGGAATTCTGGACAGCAAACACCGCCGAAGCATCACGCGGAATGGCATTATGAAGGCTACCGCCGCTTATGTCGCAAAGATAGAACTCATACTTCTGTGCCACCTTGAGAAGGAAGCGCGCAAGCAACTTGTTCGCATTGGCACGTCCCTTGCTGATGTCATCGCCCGAGTGTCCGCCTGTGAGGCCGTTGATATCGACCTTCATGTAGAACATGTCGCCCGAAATGTTAGTGCATACATGCTTGAACTCGGCATAGTTGCATACGCCACCCGCACAACCAATGAAAATCTCGCCCTCATCCTCTGAATCGAGGTTTACGAGTATATCGCCCTGCAGCAGTTCGGGGGAAAGAGCCTCGGCACCAGTAAGGCCAGTCTCCTCATCAATAGTAAAGAGGCAGTTCACCGGACCATGTTTCATCTCCTTGTCGGCAAGGACAGCCATGGCCGCAGCCACACCTATACCATTGTCGGCTCCGAGAGTCGTACCCTGCGCTTTGAGCCACTCGCCGTCAACCCATGGTTTTATAGCATCCTTTGTAAAATCGTGCTCGACGTCAGGGCGCTTGTCGCACACCATATCCATGTGACTCTGCAAGATAATGGTCTTGCGGTTCTCATAACCCGGAGCCGCGGGTTTCTTTATAAGCACATTGCCTACACTGTCGGCTATCGTCTCGTAGCCAAGACCCTTGCCGAACTCCTGAAGGAACGCCGAAATTTCACCCTCATTCTTGGAACCATGAGGAATTGCGCAAATCTGTTGGAAAAAATCGAACAGTGATTCTGGTTGCAAATGCAGTTTTTCCATATCTGAATAGTTTAAATTTGTTAATTGCTTTTCTTAATTCTAAAATTATATTAATTAGGTCTATTTCAATACTTTTTTTTACTTTTTTTACGGAACCAAATTTTCAGTTGAGCAGACAAAAGGCATATATTTGCACAACCGACACGGCAATAAGGCTGTTTCCGTCAAACATACAAATGTAATAAAAATGTTCAAGACTTTATTGTTTACACTGTTAATTATTGCCATAAGTTTTGCATTGCTTGCCATTACAATAATCATAAAGAAAAACGGCAAGTTCCCCAACATACACATCGGCGGCAACAAGGAGATGCGCAAGAGGGGTATCAAATGTGCCCAATCGCAGGACAGGGACGCGCGCAAGAACAACCCGATGAGAATCAAAGAAAGCAGTAAATGACACACAAAGAGAAAAGGCACAAAACGACATAACAGAACAAATATGAGAAACATAAAACCACTGACATCTATTATCTGCGCCATTCTTTGCCTTGCATTGTTCACCCAATGCAGCAATAGCCGGCCAAATGAGATGAAGCAGCAACAGCATCAATGCGTCAACCCCGACTCGATAAGAGGTATAAGGATTGTATATATCGACCTTGACACTGTGATGTACCGCTACAGGTTCGCGCTTGACATCAACAAGGAGATGATAAGCAAGGAAGCCAAGATAAGCGCCACCCTCGAGAACAAACGCAAGAAGATAGAAGAGGAGATTAGCCAGTTCGAATATAAATGCAATGCCAGGACATTCGCAAGCGAAGATGAATTTGTCGAGGCACGCGAGGAGATTGTACGCAAGGAGAAGGAGTTCATGACAGAGCGCGATGAGCTTTACGCCGAGTGGGAGCAAGAGAACATGGCACGAGGCAAGGAGTTGCGCGATTCGATAAACAATTTCATCCTTGAGCACAACAAGGAGAAGGGATATGACTTCATACTGACAAAAATAGGAGACAACATCCTCTTCGCAAACGAAGCGTTTGACATAACAATGGAGATTGTAAATGGTCTCAACAAACGCTACAAGAGCAAGATTCGCCAATAACCGACAATCACAAGAGTATTTTAACAACAAGGGGATGACTCAAAAGTCATCCCCTTGTTGTTGGGGTGAATAAAAAGCAAAGTTTGGTATTTAGCAAATTTACTTCTTAGTCACCACAAATATCTGACAATAGATACACTATGTTTCAGTCGTTATTCGGCAGATTTCCCAAACCGTATTCACTCTTCACCTTACGCACATGAGGAGGTGGTGGCGGGAATGCACCACGCCCACCGACAGTGTCACCCGCATGCGGGAACGGAGGAGGAGCCATACCTTGAGGAGAGCCACCTGAAGGCATCGGGGGCGGGAAAGCGCCACCATGCATAGCACTGTCTCCTGGATGAGGTGGCGGAGGCGGCATCATGTCTCGCGGGAACTCCTTGCCCGGCTCAATGACCGTTACCTCACCATTGGCCGAGACACCGTTGATGAGCCCCTGCAACCTGAAAGTGACAGAATCATTGACGTCAGTCGCATGTCCGTCACGATAGAAGCCATTGCCCACATACCCGTCACTGTCAATGCCTGCCGACAATGCCAACGTATATTCAGTGTCCCTCATCAAATTGTCTGATGCGAAAAGCACAGCCCCTCTCTCAAGAGCGCGGGGCAGACGGTAACCAAGCAGCAGATTGCCGTCCGATGACGCAAGAGAAACGAAACTGTTCTTCGGGGCATCGACACCCGACCATGCGACTACAGGCACTGAAGTGCCCGCGTCCAGCGGCAATACAGGATAAGGCCCCATGGAACCGCCGACCGACAAGAGCGTTCCGCCACTCATGGCAAATGCAGAGGGGTCATCGACATCAACACCCTGCTCGGGGCTGAAAGAACCGTCAGCGACCAGAGAACCGCCATAAATATCAATACGTCCGTTGCTGTCAACGGCATCATTTGCAACCGAATAAAAATAAGAATGGCCGTCGGCAACAGTCAGATTCATCGCATTCAAGGCATCATCGTATGCATACACATAGACCCTTGCGTTACCACCTATGTAAGCATCCTTCTTCGCCTCGACACCCTCGCTGCGCTCGCCCTCTCCAAGGACTGCGACCTCGATATCGCCACCAAGGAAATACAAGTTACCGTCACTCTTTATACCTTTTGAAGAAGCGTGCGCATTTATATCCAACGGATGAATCACATCGCCGCCACTGGTAACAATGCCAAGCGAACTGCCGCTGACTATTACCAGACTGTCACTGCTTATGCCCTTTGAGCCGTCGCCCGAGGCACTGAACGCACAAACTCCACCGCTGATATCCACAACAGCGTCACTCTTGATGCACGAAGCCGAGCTGTAGTCGCTTTTCTTCTCATTGAACAGCGCACCACCCTCGACAGTGACAGATACCGCACCGCCGCTGATACAGAGATTGCCCTTAGCCTTGATACCGTCCGAAGCGGCACCACTGACCACGACACTCAGCACACCGTCAGCTATATAAACATTTGTAGCCTGCAGACCATCTGCCTTGTTCATACCGGAAGAGAGAGACACAGCTCCGCCGAACATCACGAAATCGCCGTTCTTGCACTTTACCACATCCTTTGCCGAGGATGCGCTGAGAGCACCATCCGAGAAGACGATTGACTTGTTCGAGAGCAAAGCATTGTTGGGTGCTCCCGAAAGCGACAAGGCGACACCCGAAAGATATAGTGTATCGGTACAGAAGATGGCACTCCTGCGTGCAGCATTGACAACAAGCCCGCCATCGCAAAGCACAGAGCGTCCCATGAGCTTTATCACGGCAGACTGACTGTCAGCCTTGGAGGTGTCTGCCACATCCGAGATGACGCTGTTGCCCGTTGAGCGCAAAAAGATTACCTCCTCTGATGAGACCTGCAAAGCATTTTCGCCATGCGCCACAAGGAAAAGGCTATCAAGCGTCACCAATGGAGAGAATTCGCTTACAATGGCGAGCGACGCATCGGAAGTAGTGCCGCCAACGATATACTCAACGCCCGGAATCGACGAGCGGAGTAAAACCATTTTACCATTATTCTCTTCTGTCACACCACTTGGGAGCGCCGACACCTGGGCACCCGATGAAGAGAATTCTATATACACCCTGTTCCTGAACAGCGACTCATCGAGTGAGGGAGCCTTGTAGAGAGGCCTCACAACGCGTTCAATTTCCATGATGCGCTCATCATACTCTTGAACAGTGCGTTTGCCACAGCCCACCGCAAGCATAATCATGCATACACAAATACTGTTGATATGCGACAATAATAGTTTTTTCATCGTTGATACAATTTTAGCAACTTCTCCGTGCGAAGATATATAATTTGCGCATAAAAATGCAAATATTTTTACCAATCAGCAATATCTATTTACAAGAAGCATTAAGAGGAGCGCCCGGGCGCTCCTCTTAATGTTTCTTGTAAATTTGTTTTATCAGAACTTCTTATGCGGCATCTTGTGCGGTGCAATCATGTTCTCGGGACGAAGCAACTCATCGAGCTCCGCCTTCGACAACATACCCTCCTCGAGCACAAGGTCATAGACACTACGGTTCTCCTTGAGCGCACGCTTGGCAATCTTCGCACTGTTCTCGTAGCCGAGCACAGGGTTCAGAGCCGTAACAATACCGATGCTGCCCATGACAAGTTCCTTGCAGTGACCCTCGTTGGCTGTAATGCCGTCGACACAGAGCACGCGCAGACGTGTAAGACCGCGCAACAGCATACGGATAGAAGATATTACCGCATGAACAATTACAGGCTCCATAACATTAAGCTGCAGCTGACCGGCCTCGGCAGCGAATGTAACGGTAAGGTCGTTACCTATCACACGGAAACAAATCTGGTTAACAACCTCCGGGATAACAGGGTTGACCTTACCCGGCATGATACTTGAACCAGGCTGCATAGGAGGCAGATTAATCTCGTTCAAGCCACAGCGCGGACCGCTTGAAAGCAGACGCAGGTCGTTGCATATCTTTGAAAGCTTGACTGCCAGTCTCTTGAGAGCCGAAGAGTACATTACAGAAGAACCTGCATCGGGAGTTGCCTCGACAAGGTTACCTGCAAGAACGAACTGTTTGCCCGAGATGACACGGAGTGCATCGACACATGCCTCGGCATAACCAGGTTCGGTATTGATACCCGTACCGATAGCTGTTGCACCCATATTCACCTCGAGGAACAGACGTGCCATCTCATTAAGACGGCTTACCTCCTCTTCAAGAGTAACGGCAAACGCCTCGAACTCCTGACCGAGTGTCATAGGCACTGCATCCTGCAACTGTGTACGACCCATTTTAAGGACCTTCTCGAACTCCTTACCCTTGGCACGGAATGCCTTGACAAGACGCTTGAGCTCACGTACCAGATCCTCATTGTGGAGGATAAAGCAGAGTTTGAATGATGTGGGATAGGCATCATTGGTAGACTGCGACAGGTTCACATGGTCATTGGGGTGGCAATACTGGTACTCGCCCTTGTTGTGTCCGAGAATCTCAAGCGCACGGTTAGCGACAACCTCATTGATGTTCATGTTGGTTGATGTTCCCGCACCGCCCTGGATAAGGTCAACAGGGAACTGGTCGGCAAGCGCACCTTCGATAATCTCCTCACAAGCCTTCTTAATGGCAGCACCTATCTCCTCATCGAGGGTTCCGAGAGAGACGTTGGCATGAGCCGCAGCCCACTTGACCATTGCAAGAGCCTTTACATAATAAGGATGGTCACTGATTGTGATACCTGAGATATCCTTAAAATTAACAATGGCACGCATTGTCTGCGCTCCATAATAAGCATCGGCAGGGACTTGAATCTCGCCTAATGAATCATGTTCAAGACGTGTTTTCATGATAAATATACTTGTTTAAAAAACCATTCTTATTTCTATAATGGAGTGTGCAGCGCAAATGTTCACGGCACACCATTCACATGCGAAGATATAAATTAAAAGTCGGAACAAAGAAATAAAATGGTTTAATTTTATAAAATTTGATCGCGGGCGCGAAAAAAGGAGAAAAAAATAAGGAGAACTTGCGTTCTCCTTCAAGTAGCGGGGGAAGGGATCGAACCTCCGGCCTTTGGGTTATGAGCCCAACGAGCTACCACTGCTCCACCCCGCGATGCGGTTTTCAAAACTGATGCAAAGATACAGCCTTTACATTTACCAACCAAATTTTTCGGCAACTTTTTTACACGAACATTCAAAAAGGCTCATTTTTAACATCCATTCAGAGGCTCAACGTAAAAAGTTGAGGGATATTTATGATGACATGGGAATGGGAAAAACATCTGTCGTGTATTTTCAAATACAACTTACCCTTGATCTATTGTCTTATATTCTTCTTATTGTCGTCCTTGCTGTACTTTTTGACGCAAAAAGTACCAAAAACTTCGGCACTCGGAAAAAATCGTCGCAAGCACCCTTTGCTCATGCCACCATAGGTAAGCATTCGGTCGGGCACCGGTGCTAAAGCACACTCCTTTGGGGAACTAAAGTTCCCGTCGTCGCAAACATTGCTCGCCCGCAATGGTGCCGTTTCGCTTTCTGCGACGGATTACCTTTGCTAATCTTTTACAACGCTCAAACAACTCATTGGCTCTCTGCTGCAATAAACTCCTCCACCGCAAGCGGTCCCCCGGGCTCTCCCTCTTTTCAAAGAGGGAGTACGGCAAAGCCGGGAGGGAGTTATTTGTAGGGGCGGGGGCAGCCCGCCCATGGGCCATATCGCGTACCTATCATCCTGAGCGTAGCGAAGGATCTCAAACAAAATGGTCTCTAAAAATAGAGAAGCTAAGTCAACAATATCAATCAATGCGAATTTTGAGATTCTTCGCTCCGTTACTCTTCGCTTTGGAATGACAAAGCATACAAATACCATTGCAAGAGTAATTTTCAAAAAGAAACCGGCACTGTGTGAGCAACAGTTGTTGTTAACAGCAAAAAAAGAAAGAAACAGGCATTCTTGGATATAAAAAACGGCAAAACAAACGACCTTATCCCTATAAAAAAATATTTTTTAGAAATTTAAACGGTTTCCGAATTGCACAAAAGTGCAATTCTGTGTAATTTTGCACACAAATAAACAGAAACGATGTCCACGATAGATACAAGGGATGCAATCATCAAAGTTGCCCGGAAACTTTTTGCACAACAAGGAATAGGCAACATTACCATGGCCGACATAGCCAAGGCCGCAAACAAAAGCCGCCGTACCGTATACACCTACTTCCAAAGTAAGGAGGAGCTGCTTGAGGCGTCAATAGAAATGGAAGTGAAGAAAATCTCCGCCGCAACAACCAAGGTGGCGATGTCCAACCTTACTCCCGACAAGAAGCTTATAAAGCTCATCTTCGTGCGTCTGCAGGCCACACGCAGCATCGTGCGCCGCAACAGCTGCCTGCACGCCGACTACATGTTCATCGTGGAGCATATACGCAAGAGTTTCGATGCAAAGGAGATTGCCCTTTTCCGCCGCATCATCGAGGAGGGCAAGAAGATGGGCATCTTCAATACCGAGAGCCCCGACCTTGCGGCACGTTTCCTTCATTTCTGTCTCAAGGGCATCGAGATGCCGTTCATCAATGGCATAATAAGCAAGAACAACGATGACAAGTTCGTGGAGTACTTTACCGAGAACGTCATCCTCAGCGCACTTAAGTATACCGGAAAAACAGTTGCCACCAATGAATGTATTATACGAGGATAATCACATTATCATAATAAACAAGGCTGCGGGCGAGATTGTACAGGGCGACAAGACCGGCGACAAGTCATTGTGTGACACAATGAAGCAGTACATCAAGGAGAAATATGCCAAGCCCGGCAATGTCTTCATAGGACTGCCCCACCGTCTCGACCGTCCCGTGAGCGGCGTCGTGGTGTTCGCCAAGACGAGCAAGGCTCTCGAGAGACTAAACGGCATGTTCCGCGACGGCAATGTGAAGAAAGTATACTGGGCCATAACAAAAGGCAAGCCCCTGAAGGCTGAAGGGGAAATAAGCAGCTGGATTCTGCGCAACGAGAAGATGAACAAGAGTTTCTCCTACCCCAAGGAGGTCAAGGGAAGCAAGCATGCGCTGCTCAGCTACACCCTGAAGGCTGCATCGCAGAACTACAATCTCATTGAGGTTGAACTCAAGACCGGACGCCACCACCAGATACGTTGCCAGCTGGCATCGATTGGTTGCCCCATCAAGGGCGACCTGAAGTATGGTGCACAGCGTTCCAACCCCGACGGCAGCATATCGTTGCACGCACGTTACATTGAATTCATACATCCCGTGTCGAAGCAGCTGATACAGGTGACAGCACCTGTCCCCGCCGACAGACTGTGGCAAAACTTTGAAAGTTGAAAGCAAGCGAGCGTTGCTTCGCGTGACTAAATGCAACCCAACGAAAAAAGTTGAGGGATACTTCTTATGATGACATAGAAATGAGAATAAACATCTGTCGTGTATTTTCAAAAACAACTAACCCTTAAGCTATTGTCTTATATTCTTCTTATTGTCGTCCTTGCTGTACTTTTTGACGCAAAAAGTACCAAAAACTTCGGCACTCGGAAATTCCAGTCAACCTCTTTTTTGTTCAAGAGTCGCAAGCGACATCTTTCAGTCAAAGAGGTCTTGCCGCTTGAACTGTCTGCTCGTTTTTTGGGTGCTGCGGGACTCCTTCAGTTAGCCACTCGCCAAAGCGAGCGTCTAACTAACAGTCAAACAGGCCTCGCACTATCTCCAAAAAACAACCAGGTTCAAGCTGTGGAATTTTAACGGTGCCGTTTCGCTTTCAGCGACGGATTACTCTTTACTGGCTTTACGAGATTACCCATGCAAGAGAACAGACCGCGTACCTGTCATCCTGAGCGTAGCGAAGGATCTCAAACAAAAAGGTCTCAAAAAATAGAGAAACAAAGTCAACGACATCAATCAATGCTTTGCCACGCTACCTGCGACCTATTGCTGCCGACGTTATCGAAGGTGAAAACGCATGCGTTTTCACCTTTCACCTTTTAATTTTTACCTTTAAGATAGTACAGCACCACACTGTTACCTTTGCGGAACAGTTCCTTTGCAGCAGCACGCACCTCCTCGGCTGTCACAGCACGGTACATATCAGGTTCCTTGAAGTGCGAATCGAGGTTGCCACGCATGGCTGCAAGAGCAATGTTGTTGCCAAGATTCTCACCGGATAGGTTACGGAAGGTAAAGTCCGACTCAAAACGGTTACGCACCTTCTCAAGCTCATCGGCAGGCACAAGTTCCCTCTTCAGTTGCTCAAGTTCTTCCCAGAGAGCTGCCTCGGCATCCTCGACCGTCACACCGTCGGGCACACGCGAGTATATCCAGAACATTCCGGCATCCTCACTGCCCGTAATGAAGGCATCAATTTTCGAGAAGAGCCTCTTCTCCTTTACCAGGCGTGTCATGAAACGGCCTGAATAGCCGTTGGAAAGGATATCCGATATCACATCACACGGATAATAATCGGCATCGAGACGGCCACCCATGTGGAAGCCCATATACAGGGCATTCTCGGGCACATTCTTGCGGACAGTCCTGCGGCGCTGACGCACCTGACGCGGTTCGACAGGCAGCTGCGGTTTCACAAAACCGCTGGCAGGAATAGGACCGAACCACTTCTCGCACCACTCCACCACCTGAGAGAACGGGACATCGCCCACGACTGAAATGACAGCATTGTCGGGAGCATAGAAGCGGTCATAGAAACGCCGTATCACACTTATCGGGGTTTCTGCTATATGGGCGAAGCAACGGCCTATGGTAGACCAACGGTAAGGATGGACCTTGTAGGCCATGGAACGCAGTATGCTGCTCGCGTCGCCATAAGGACGGTTCAGCGTTGTCTGCTTGAACTCCTCGATGACCACCTGACGCTGCACATCCACCTTTTTCTTGTTGAAAGGAATGTTGCGCATGCGGTCGCTCTCCATCCAGAATGCGAGCTCGGCGTTCTTTTTGGGCAACGATATGTAATAGCATGTGACATCGTTGTTGGTATAAGCGTTGTTCTCGCCTCCAGCACTCTCAAGCGGCTCATCGAACGAAGGCACAGCCTTGGTGCCGTCGAACATAAGATGCTCGAGCAGATGCGCTATGCCTGTATGCTCAAAATCCTCGTTACGCGCACCTACACCATAGAGGACATTCACATAAACCATTCCCGCACCCGCAGAGGGCATATGCAGCACACGCAGACCATTGCCAAGCACAGTAGAACTTATAGCAGCTGTTTCCATTGTTACACTCATTTGCTGTTTCAGCAGGCAAAAATAAGCAAATCCCGCAAAAAAACGCCTCATCGGCTGCTGATTAATGAAAAACGTCTGTCAAAAGCTGAAGAAAAGATATCATGTACTGTATTATTTTTTATTATCTTCGCGCAAATTGTCGCCCGCGCGTGTTCTAATTAATGTAAATAAGCCAAAGGCGCATTTCACACAGCCATATCAATCAAATGGAAAAGAGCAGAAAGAACAGAATCGCCCGCTTGTTCCTCATTATTGTCGGTGTACCATTATTGCTCATATGGACACTGATTGCACTGCTCTATGTTCCTGCGATACAGCAATATGCCGTCGACACAATCTGCCGAAAGATAGCCCAGAGCAGCGGCTATGACATAAGGATAGGCTCCCTGCACCTGTCGTTTCCCCTGCAACTGAAGATTGAAGAGTTCGCCGTATCAAAAGGCGAAGATATATACGCCGAAGGAGAGAAAGCCGGCCTGAACGTGTCGCTGTGGCCACTGTTGGCAGGAGAGATAGAACTGAACTACATCGAGATTGATAATATAAGGCTCGACACAAGAGAACTCATACCCGACGTAGCAATAGAGGGTGAAGTTGAATACCTGAGAGCCGTCGCCCGCAACATCGACCTTACCCGGGAGAGAGCCGACCTGCGACAGCTGCACATAAACGGCACGAGCCTTGAAGTGACACTGACCGACACCATACCCGATGATGAGGATGAGAGTACCCCAACCGGATGGATTCTATCACTGCGTAGGGGAACGTTGACCGACTGCAGCATAAGTCTGAATATACCGGCCGACACATTGAGGGCAAGGTTGGAGATTGGCAAGGCAAACATCGCAAAAGCCGTTGCCGGGATTGGAGAGAAAAGCTACAGAGTGGAGCAAATGACTTTCAGCGGCAGCAATGCAACATATGACAAGGGGCATCGCAACAAGGAAGAGTACCCGTTGGAGCATATCAGGCTGAACAATATCGCCTTTGACTGCAGCGACATAATGATTAGCCCCGCCCTGTCCCATATTGACATGAACAGCCTTACGCTGGAGCAACCCGGTGGCATTACCATAGCAGAGAGCAGTGGCTCGATAAGCAGCGACACGGCATCATTGGAGATTAGCGCATTCTCGCTGCGCAGCAAGAGCGGTTCATCACTTGCCATTACAGGTACGATACCCTGGGGGGCATTCAGCAACGGCAACCAGGCTGTAATGGAAGCGGAGGCCAAAGCTATCCTTGACAAGCGCGACCTCGGCGCATTGCTGACGCAGGAGCAGCACGACATGCTGTCACCGTTCGGCGAGAATTTGTTCGCCACACACATGAGACTGAAGGGCAACAGTGCGAGAATGGACATTGACACAATTAGTGTATCATTGCCCTCATTTGGTATAATGGGCGCAAAGGGATATCTCAAGAGCATCAACGACAAGGAAAGGCTCTCGGCAGCGATGGATATCAACGGACATGCCCATGATATACGCAGAATTATCGCATGCGCAAGCGGCGACACACTAAACACCGTCAATGGTGACAGCGCAAGAGCTGACCTCAGGGGCAACGTCGGGTATGGTTCGGGCATTGCCCAAGCCGACATCATCATCGCCACCGCAGAGGGAGAGATAAAGGCCAAAGGAGTATATGAGATTGCGCATGAGAGATATGACGCGAAACTCACAGCCGACAGCATAAACATCGCAAGCATAATGCCCTCTGTACCAATAGGGCGCATCAGCCTTACAATGGATGCAGACGGCAGAGGAACGGACATCTTCAGTGACAGCACATCCTACAGGATTGCCTTGAAGGTAGACACGATACGTTACGGTGACATTGCAGCGGGCAATATAAGCATCAATGCAAGCCAGGCAAACCTGATATCGAAAATTATAGCCGAGGGCAACGACCCCAACCTGACATTCCTCATCGATGCCGACACAAAGCTGCACAGCAACAGCATCGAGAACAGCACCGATGTAAAGGTCACAAAGGCCGACTTCGGCAAAATGAATATTGTGAACGACAATTTCGCCGCCGAACTGCACATGAACATGGAGATAAGCACAGACTTTGGCGAGAGGCATGCAATGAAGCTCTTTGGCGAGAATATAAGAATCCTAACCGACATACGTACCTTTACGCCCAAGGATATAAACGTGGCATTCTACACAGCCCCCGACTCCACGTCACTCAAAGGCAACAACGGCGACCTCAACGTATCGGGAACCATGGACTGCGGCTACAAGGGCCTGCTTGAATCACTCAAAAAGACAGGTGCCCTGTTCATGGATGCCCTTGAGCACGAAAATACGGTACACTACATGCAGGACTACCAGCGTCTGCTGCCCGAGCTGCGCTTCGCGTTCAGTTGCGGACGCGACAACATGCTGGCGAACTTCCTTGCCATGAAGGGTATGACGGCAAACTTCATGAGGATGAACATTGACACCGACACCGTCACCGGACTGAACATACGCGGCGGTGTATACGGTTTCAAGAAGGGCGACCTGAACCTCGACACCATAAGGATTCTGACAAGACAGGAGAATGACAGAATAAGATATTACGCCAGAGTGCGCAGCACAGCGCTCAACCCGCAGAACGAGAAACAGAGCTACAACGCCATGCTGTACGGTAATCTTATAAACGATTCGCTCACAACAAATTTCGTATTCCGCGACAAGAACGAGGATGCCGCCGTCAAGGTAGGAGCGACAAGCATACTCAAACCACACGGGCTTGATATAAGGTTCAACCCCGATGCGGTACTTCTTGCCGAGCCTTTCCGTTTCAACGAAGGAAACCACATAAACATAGGCAAAGGGCTGAGCGTCGATGCCGAGCTTACACTGAGCGACAATCATGGTTCAGGGCTTCACTTGCATGCTGCTCCCGAGGAGGGCAACGGACAGAATGCCAGTGCCACATTCTTCAATATAGACCTGAAAAAGCTGACAGGGATAATCCCATATGCGCCCGAACTTGCAGGAACGCTCGACCTCGACCTGAACATGACAAACAGCGGCAAGGGCATGATGCTAAGCGCCGACATGCATGCCGACGGATTAAGCTACGAGGGCGTATATATAGGCAATGAGACCATTGAGGCCGTCTATTTCCCCAAGAAGAACAACACCCACTACCTTGACCTGTTGCTGCTTCACGAGGAAGAAGAGGTCGCACACCTGAGCGGAAACTACGATAGTGGCGAAGAGGAAGGCCTTGACGGCAGTATCACACTGACAAGGTTCCCGCTTGCCGTATCAAAGGCATTCCTGAAGGAGAGCGGAGTTGCCCTGCAAGGGTTCGTGAGCGGCAGCATGCGTGCCGATGGCATGCTAAACCACCTGAACACCAACGGACATATACAGTTTGAGTCGGTGGACATTGATGCCCTTACCATTGGCACAAGCCTCCACGTGCCGGACGCAACAACACCTATAATCAACAACAGGCTGCAGTTCAAGGATTTCAGCATATATGCAATGGGCGACAACCCGTTCAAGATAAACGGCGATGTGGATTTCAGCCGGCTGCTTGACCCCGCATTCAACCTGCGCATGAGCGCCACGAACTACGAACTGATAAACGCACCGCGACGAAAGGGAAGCATGTTCTACGGCAGACTGTTCGTAGACGTGCGTGCCATGATTGGCGGCAGCCTGAGCAACATGAAGTTCTATGGAGACGTTACCATGAAGAGCAGGAGCAACATAACATACGTTATGACAGACGCGCCGATAGAGTCGGACAAGGAGCTTGACGGCCTTGTGGAGTTTGTCAACTTCAAGGACACCACAGCAGTCGCTGTTGCGGAGAAGGAGATTGACCTGGGCAACATCGGCCTGAACCTGAACCTGACGATTGATGACGGAGCAAGGATAAACGCCGACCTTGATGAGGGGCGCAACAACTATGTCACTACCGAAGGAAGCGGCAACCTGCACCTCACATACACCGACGATGCCGGAATAAACGTTACCGGGCGCTATGCCATGAGAGACGGCGAGTTCAAGCTGAACCTGCCCGTCATACCGCTGAAGACCCTTGCCATAAGCGACGGCAGCGAGGTAAGCTGGAGCGGAGAGCTGCTGAACCCTTCGCTCAACGTGACAGCATTGGAGAGGGTAACCACCTCGGTTACCTTCGATGACAACAGCACGCTCCCGGTGCCGTTCGACGTGGGAGTGAAGGTTAGTAACACTCTCGAGCAGATGGGATTGAGTTTCATAATGTCATCTCCCGAGAACCCCACCATACAGGAGCAGCTCAACGCACTCGACACAGAGGAGATGAACCGATACGCCGTGACCATGCTGCTGACTGGAGCATATGCAGGCAGCAAGAGCATGACGGCAGCCAATGCATTGAGTTCGTTCATCGATGCCAAGATAAACGACATCGCGGGAACTGCCATGAAGAGCATCAACGTCAATGTGGGCATCAACGATGCCACAAACGCCGAGACAGGCGACACATACAAGAACTACTCGTTCAGTTTCAGCAAGCGGTTCTGGAACGACCGTGTGACGCTGGTCGTAGGCGGCGAGGTCAACAGCGGCAAAGCCCCCGACAGCAGCAACAGCTTCATAAACAACGCCTCGCTCGAATGGAAGCTGAGCGAGAACAGCAACCGATACCTGAAACTGTTCTACGACAAGAACTACCAGTCAATACTTGAAGGCGAGATAATAGAGACAGGCATCGGCTACGTATACAAACGCAAGCTGAACAGGCTGAAAGAGCTGTTCATATTCCGCAACGCGAAAAAGGCGGAGAAGCAGGAGCAGGATAAGCCCGCCCATGACAACGGCAATAGAGAAAACAGAGAAGAGACTGAATGAAAAGAAGAATTCTGATATACACCCTGTTGGCAGCGCTGCTGACCGCATGCTCGACAACAAGACGCATACCCGAGGGCGAACAGCTCTACACGGGCATAAAGAAGATGGAGTTCATCGGCGAGAAAGAGTTTGCCCAGAGCGAGACAGGCAAGACCGCCGTCGAAGAGATATCATCGGCATTGGGCTATGCCCCCAATGGCTCTTTCGTTGGCAGTTCAAGCATAAAGGGTTTCTCTGTAGGACTATGGTTCTACAACACCTTCTACAACTCGAAGAGAGGCATCGGCAAGTGGCTGTTCGACACGTTCGGTGCCAGCCCGGTACTCATCTCCAAGGTAGCCCCCGAGCTCAGGGCACAGGTCGCCAACGACATCCTCAAGTACTATGGCTACTTCAACGGCAGAGCCGAAGCCGAGGTCAACACCGACAGCAAGAACCCCAAGAAGGCAAACGTAACATACAGGATTTACTTCGGCGCGCCCTACACATATGACAGCGTCTCATACTGCAATTTCCCCAAGGAGGTCGACAGCCTCATCAGCAACACATTCGGCAAGTCAGGCGTAAAAAGCGGCAGGCAGTTCAATGCGGCAGCCCTCGAAGAGGAGCGAAGCAGAGTGAGCACAACCCTGCGCAACAACGGCTATTACAATTTCAAGCCGTCGTACATAAGTTACCTTGCCGACACCGTGAACAGCCCCGGGAAAGTCAATCTGCGCATGCAGGCGACAGAATACCTTGCCCCCGACACATACACCGCATACAGAATCGGCGACATCAGGCTGCGGATAATGGAAAACGGGGGCGACTACGCCATGACGGGCAAGGGCGACACGTTAAGGCGAAGGAACATCGAATATATCTACTACGGCAAGAAGACACCTGTACGCCTGGGTTCTCTGATGCGCAACATACAGCTGTGGAAGGGCGAACCATATTCTCAGGAGAAGCAGCAGAACGCAAGCCGCATGCTGAGCCAGATGAACATTTTCAGCAACATCAACGTCAACATGCAGCCACGCAAGGATTGCGACACCCTTGACGTAAACATCACGGCACAGCTGGACAAGCCATATGACTTTACCTTTGAACTCAATGCCACGAGCAAGAGCAACAGCCAGATAGGCCCGGGAAGCAAGATTACGCTTGCCAAGAAGAACGTGTTCGGCGGTGGCGAGCTGCTGAAACTCTCGCTGACAGGCTCATACGAATGGCAGACCGACGGAAATGTAAAAGGACGTGCTGCTGTAGTCAACTCATGGGAGATGGGCGCCGATGTTTCACTCAGTTTCCCGCGACTCTTCTTCCCTGTCGTGCACCGCCGCTACTTGCGTGTGCCATCGACCACAGCCATCAGGATATACACCGACCAGATGAACCGCTCGGGGTTCTTCAGGATGGTGCGCGCGGGAGGCGATGTGACATACAGAATTTTCAGCAGCAATACAAGCACCCACACCGTGGTTCCACTGCGCCTGACATATGACATGCTGCTGAAGACAACCGCCAAGTTCGACTCCATCTCGGCCGGCAACCGTGCCATAGAGAACAGTTTCCGCAACCAGTTCATCCCGGCCATGCAGTATACATACACCTATGACGAGTCGAACACAAGCCACAGGAACAAGACATGGGTCGAGGCATCGGTAACATCGGCCGGCAACGTGACTTCGCTCATTTACTGGGCGCTCGGCAACTCATTGGGCAAGAGGGACAAGCACATACTGAACAACCCATATGCACAGTTCATAAAGGCAACGGCCGAGGTGCGTGAACTGTGGAGAATCAACAGCAACAACTACATTGCCACCCGCCTGATGATTGGCGCCATACATAGCTACGGCAACTCCAAGTACCCGCCCTACAGCGAACAGTTCTACATAGGCGGAGCCAACAGCCTGCGTGCCTTTACCGTGAGGACCGTAGGCCCCGGCAGCTACCACCCCGCGGGCGACGACCGCTACTCCTACCTTGACGAGACAGGTACACTCAAACTGGAGATGAACGTGGAGTACCGCTTCAGGATTATCGCCGACCTGCATGGTGCGCTCTTCGTTGATGCAGGAAACGTATGGCTCATGAAGAAAGACCCTGAACGTCCGGGCGGAGAATTCAGACTAAGTAGTTTTGCCGACCAGATAGCGCTGAACACCGGCGTTGGAGCACGCTATGACCTTGGTTTCCTTGTCCTGCGACTGGATTTCGGCATGGGTCTGCACGCTCCTTACAAGACCAGACGGAGCGGCTACTTCAATCTGAACCCACTGAAAGACGGCTTCGCATGGCACTTCGGAATAGGATACCCGTTCTAAAGGAGAGAATACCCCCTTCAATTACCTTTAATCCCCATTAGCCCCCCTACCCCTTCAAATCACCTTAGCACAAAAAAAGTCACATTTTTTTTCTTTTTTTAATAAATAAGCACTACCTTTGAAAGTGGTGCAGTTTTCTGTGCCTTATTGATTGGAAAACACTATAATTAACCCTAAAAATAATAAAGATGAAACCTACACTTTTTGTATTGGCTGCAGGTATGGGCAGCCGTTATGGCGGTTTGAAACAGTTGGACGGTCTTGGCCCTAACGGCGAGACAATCATGGACTACTCTATCTACGATGCTATCCGCGGCGGTTTCGGCAAGCTGGTATTCGTTATCCGCAAGGATTTCGAGCAGGACTTCCGTGAGAAGGTATTGAGCAAGTACGAGGGCCACATCCCGACAGAGTTGGTATTTCAGGCTATCGATAACCTTCCCGAGGGCTTCACCGTACCCGAGGAGCGCACAAAGCCATGGGGTACAAACCATGCAGTGCTCATGGGCAAGGACGCCATCAAGGAGCCATTCGCAGTCATCAACGCCGATGACTTCTACGGTCGCGACGCATTTGCCGTTATGGGCAAGTGGCTCAGCGAGCTTCCCGAGGGCAGCGAGGGCAGATACTCAATGGTCGGTTTCCGCATCTGCAACACTCTGAGCGAGAACGGTAGCGTAGCACGCGGCGTTTGCGAGAAGAACGACCAGAACATGCTTACAGGCGTTGTCGAGCGTACTGAGATTATGCGCGTTGACGGCCCCATCTGCTACAAGGATGAGGAGGGCGCATGGCAGCCCGTAGGCGAGGAGACACCGGTATCTATGAACTTCTGGGGCTTCACACCCGACTACTTCAAGCACTCCGAGGAGCAGTTCGTTGACTTCTTGAAGGAGAACATCGACAAGCCAAAGGCTGAGTACTTCATTCCATTGGTAGTCAACAACCTGACAACAACAGGCAAGGCAACATGCGAGGTTCTTGACACTACAGCAAAGTGGTTCGGCGTTACTTACGCAGCTGACCGCCCAGGCACAGTCGAGAAGATTCAGTCACTTGTTGACGCAGGCGAATATCCCGCAAAGCTGTTCTGATAGATAACAGTTCAACAAAAAAACGTGCACTTATATACGGTGCACGTTTTTTTGTTATCCCTAAATACCCCTGGTTACCTTAAGTGGCTCAACGTTAAATTCTGAGGGCCTTCGTTGGCTCAGTAGAAATTTCGTGTGGACGAAATAACTCAACTAAATAAAACTGTTATTCCTTGGTTTGTTTTACCCTTAATCTGTTGTCGTTTATTCTTCTTGTTGTCGTTCTATCACATACTTTTCATGACTGAAAAGTACGC